>JAZFPW010000124.1:0-4100 GCA_036444815.1 Gammaproteobacteria bacterium | reverse complement strand
CCCAGCTCGAACGTCTCAGAGAAGTTTATCGGGCCTTTGCTAAGCGGCGTCGGCGTCGTGGGGCGATAGACTTCGACCTACCTCAGACGACCATCGAGCTGGACGATCGCGGTCGTGTGCGCGACGTCCACGTCGTCGAGCGCCTGATCACCCACAAGATCATCGAAGAATGCATGATCGCGGCGAATGTCGAAGCGGCCAAGCGGATCCGCAAGGCCCGCATTCCCGGACTGTACCGAGTGCATGACGGCCCGGACCCGGATCGTATCGAAGAGCTGACCGTGTTTCTGCAGAGTTTGGGCTTGAAGCTGTCTTCACCAAGCCAGGTGCAGCCACGTGACTTGAGTCGTGTGATCGAGAGCGCCGCCGGCCGGCCCGAAGCCGAACTCATCGAGACCGTTATCCTCAAGTGCATGAGTCGGGCGCACTATCAGCCACGCAATGTCGGGCACTTCGGGTTAGCTCTGCCGAGCTATAGTCACTTTACCTCGCCGATACGGCGCTATCCGGATCTGCTCGTCCATCGGGCTATCAAGCATCTGGCACGCCATGGCAAAGCTAAAGGGTTTCGTTACACGTTGCCGCAGATGGAACAGCTTGGTGAACAATGTTCTCGCGCCGAGCGCCGGGCGGACGAGGCGGTGTGGCAAGTCGAGGAGCGCCTGAAGTGTGCGTATCTGCTGGATCGAATCGGAGAAGAATTTGACGTACTCGTGACCGGCATCACGTCGTTTGGGCTGTTCGTACGGCTACCGAGCTTGCAGATAGACGGGCTGGTGCACGTTTCTGCGCTACCGCGGGATTATTACCATCAAACGGCGGGGGGGACGGCGTTGACTGGAGAGCATACCGGCTCGACATTTCGGTTGACCGATAGGCTCAAGGTCGAACTGGTCAATGTCGATGTGGAGAATCGTAAACTCGACTTTGTGCCCGTGGGCCTCGAACCGGACACCCCCACGCGAGTGAGGCGCAAGCGGCGTGGCTAAACGAACGAGCAGTGGCAATGCGCGCATAGTTTACGGTATGCACGCCGTTCGGGCGCTGCTCGAGAAGCGCCCGGGCGCGATCCTGGGCGCGAAGTTGTTGCGGGGTTCGTCTGCCGGCAGCTTGCCGAAGTTGACGAAGGCGTTGGAGGGGCTCGGGGTACCACTCCAACGCGTATCACGCGCTGAGCTGGACCGGCTCTCGCAGGGCGGTACCCATCAGGGCATCATCGCCCAAACCCGGGGGCTGGAAGAAGTCGGCATCCGCGAGCTCGAAGAGCTCGTGATCGATCGCGGCAAGGCGTTTCGCGGCCTGGTATTGGACGGTGTCCAGGATCCGAGGAACTTGGGGGCCTGTCTCCGTACCGCGGACGCGGCTGGGGTGGATGCGGTGATTATCCCGAAAGCCCGGTCAGCGAGGCTGACCCCAGTCGCGCTAAAAGCGGCCACGGGCGCCGCGGAGACGGTCAGGCTGGCCAGGGTCTCTAACCTGGCTGCCGCGCTCCACTGGCTCAAGGAGGCCGGCGTCTGGGTCGTGGGTGCGGTTGCTGAGTCGCCGCGATCCCTCTACGACTCGCGGCTTGAAACCCCGATCGTGCTGGCCATCGGCAGCGAAGGGCGCGGGTTACGACGCCTAACGCGAGAACTCTGTGATGAGCTGGTCTCCATCCCGATGCAAGGCGCCGTCGCGAGTCTGAATGTCTCCGTCGCGGCGGGAGTCGTGTTGTTCGAGCTCAACCGGCAGATCAAGGCCCGCAGCCTCAGACGCCGTGACGCTTGAGCCGCGGCGGGCACTCGAGTAGGATGGCGCGCTCGAACAATTTGTCACTCCTTGCCTCACCGGCGAGATCCGGGAGGCTGTAATCCGCGAGGAGCCTCTATTGAGACACTACGAAATTGTGTTTCTGGTCCATCCTGACCAGAGTGAACAGGTCCCCGCGATGCTGGAACGCTATCGGCGCATGATCGAGAGCGCTGACGGTCATATCCATCGCGAAGAAGACTGGGGACGACACCAGCTTGCCCACTCGATCAACAAAGTCCATAAGGCTCATTACTTGATGTTCAACCTCGAGTGCAACAACTCCGCGCTCGATGAGCTCGTCGGAGCGTTCCGGTTCAACGATGCGGTGCTGCGCTATCTCGTCATCAAGCGGGACAAGGCCATCACGGAAGTCTCATTCATGGCTAAAGCTCGGGAAGAGGAAAAGGTCAAGGATGCGCAGGCCGCTGAGGCCGAGGCGGCTCGCGCCAAGACTGCGGAAGCAGCGCGAGTGGCTGCCGCGGCGGCTGCTAAAGTGGCTGCCGAAGCGGCTGCTAAAGTGGCTGCCGAAGCGGCGGAAGAGGAGGCGCCCTCTACCGAGGACGTTACGGCCGACAGTGCTGCACCCGCCGAAGAATCGGCTGCTGAAGAACCGGCCGCCGAAGCCGCAGCAGAGGACGCGCCGTCTGCCGCGGAAAGCACGGCCGATAGTGCTGCACCCGCCGAAGATCCGGCTGCTGAAGAACCAGCGGCCGAAGCGGCTGCGGAGGACGCGCCGTCTGCCGAGGAAAGCACGGCCGATAGTGCTGCACCCGCTGAAGATCCGGCTGCTGAAGAACCGGCCGCCGAAGTGGCTGCGGAGGACGCGCCATCCACCGAAGAAAGCACGGCCGATAGTGCTGCACCCGCTGAAGATCCGGCTGCTGAAGAACCGGCCGCCGAAGCGGCTGCGGAGGACGCACCATCCACCGAAGAAAGCACGGGCGATAGTTCTGCGCCCATCGAAGAACCGGCTGCAGAAGACTCTGCAGAGGACGCTGCCGATGAGTCTTCTGCGAAGACAGAGGAGAGCTGAGCATGGCAAGATATTTCCGCCGCAAGAAATTTTGCCGCTTCACCGCCGAAGGCGTCGAAGAGATCGACTACAAGGACCTCGCGACGCTGAAAGCCTATATCACTGAGACGGGCAAGATCGTGCCGAGCCGTATCACCGGCACCCGGGCGCATTATCAGCGCCAGTTGGCGACGGCGATCAAACGCGCGCGCTTCCTCGCACTGTTGCCCTATACCGACCATCACTGACCCGGGCGCTCCGCGTTAGCGGATTCAACCTGATGAGGGCCTTTGTGCGATGGGTGTTGGAGCGGCGTTATCGGTTGGTTCTGCTTGCCATCGTGTTCGCCCCGATTCCGATATTGTTCTTCGTTACCACGGCACTTCTGACTCTGGAGACGATCCGCCGGGGTGGCCTTCAGGGTACCTACAGTGCGCTAGCCGGAACGGCTGGGATCCTCGCGGTCGCGTTCATTTCGGGTGCCGACAGCAGGGCCCTGGTTACCGTCGGCCTGATTGCTTTGTTTGCCGGCGTCGCGTTAGGTGTCCTCGTCCGCCGGGCCAACTCCCTCGCGCTGGCGTTTCAGGGAAGCCTGCTTGTTTGTGTGGTCGCCGTGATCGGCGCCAATGCATTCTGGCCGGATCCGGGCGTCCTGATAGGTGTCGAACTTGCGCAGTTCCTCGAGACGTTCCGCGCCAGTGGTGCAACCGAGGAACAACTGGCGATCATGCGCGGCTGGGATACCGTGTTCTTCGGCGTAGCAGGCGCAGCCGTGTTTTTAGAGCTCGTTGCGGCACTACTGCTAGGCTATTGGTGGAACTCCCTCGGTGGGCCCGATGGTCGGTTCGGGCTGCAGTTCCGGATGCTGAGGTTAGGCCGCGTCCTCGGAGTTCCGGCCACGCTCTTAATGGCGGCCAGTCTGGTGTTGGACGTGCCACTGGTTCAGAATCTGTTTCCTTTGGCATTGTTAGGGTTCTGGTTCCAGGGCCTCGCGGTGAGTCATGCTTGGGCACGGGCGAAGCGTTGGCATCCCACCGTGTTGGGCGCCGCGTACGTGTTATTGATTTCCCCGCTGACGGGCTTGGTTATCCTGGTCATGGGCTCGGTGGGATTGATAGACAATTGGATTGACTTGCGGGCGCCATTGCATCCGCTGACCTGATCGGAGCGAGTAGAACATGGATATTATACTGCTGGAAAAAATAGATAACGTGGGTCAAATCGGCGACAAAGTGTCCGTCAAGCCCGGTTTCGCCAGGAACTATCTGATCCCGCAGGGCAAAGCGACGCTAGCGAC
>JAZFPW010000123.1:0-6413 GCA_036444815.1 Gammaproteobacteria bacterium | reverse complement strand
AGCTGGCGGTCGCAGGAGTCACGGTCGAGCATTCCACACTCGATGAGCGTGATCGCGGAACTGCCAGCGGGAGACATTCGCCCAACGGCGTTAGCTATAGCCCGCAACATACGGATAGATCCTCACCTGCTGCCGTGATCGACATAGTTGGGGCGACGCTTCTCCACGAACGACGTGATGCCCTCCTGTCCGTCCCTGGACTGCGAGGTCGTGGCCATCACTTCCGTGGCGAGGGCGTAGGCGGCAGGCGTGTCGAGAGCCGCCTGACGATAAAAAGTCTGCTTTCCCTCGGCCTTCGAGTCGCGGCTGCCCCGGGTCGCGCGCTCCAGTAAGGCCCGCGTCTCGACAACGACGTCCGCGTCTGCGACGACCCGGTTCACCAAGCCCCAGTCGGCCGCTGTCCGAGCATCGATCGGGTCACCTGTGAGCAGCATTTCGAGCGCACGTTTGCGTCCTATAGCGCGCACCAGAGCAACACCGGGCGTGTGGCAGAACCATCCTCCATGACCACCGGGCGTCTGGAATCCTGCGGACTCCCCGGCCACGGCCAGATCACACGACGCCACAAGCTGACATCCAGCGGCGGTCGCGAGCCCTTCTACCTGGGCGATCACGGGTTGCGGCATCCGCTGCAATAATTGCATCAGCTCGCCACATACTTCGAGGAGCTGTTTCATTTCATCGAGATTGCGGCCGTGCATATCGTTGAAGTCGTGGCCGGAGCAAAACACGGGGCCCTCGGCCGCGAGCACAATGCCGCGCGCACCACCGTCCGCGAGAGTCCGAAAGGCGTCCAATAGCTCACGCAGATGGTCTTCTGACAGCGAGTTGCGCCGCTGCGCACGGCACATCGTGACCGTCGCCAATCCATCGATCTCGCCCACGGACAGGTGTTGATAATTCACCGTGAAGTCCTGTTGATTTTGTTCATTTTGCCACCCAAGCGTTCATGCTAAGAGAACGGCTGACGCCGGGTCCGCTTTATTCCTCACCCGTTGCTGCCGGAGGCAGCGAAGCGATGTAGGCAGCCATGTTTAACATGTCTTCCACCGTGAGGTTGGCGAGGACCGGTTGCATCAGCGCTGCCGACACACCGATTCGTGATCCCTCCCGAAAATCATAGAGCTGTCTCATGAAGTAGCTGGGGGAGCGACCCGCAATCCCCGGCACGAGACCGAGGCCACTCAAGTCCTCACCGTGGCAAATGGCGCACTGTATCGTCTTCCCGCCACCTGTCGTGACCAATGACTCGCCCTTTTCGACCGCGCCGACGGGCACATAGGCGATGAATCCCGACCGCGGGTCCCGAAGTGTCTCGGCGTGCTCGGGGTTCTCCGGCGTCTCGATAATACGCAGGCCTAGCGGCTCGGTGCCGGCCGCGTCGCCTTCCAACGGCACGTACATGCCGAGTACGATCCTGGTCTTCGGCACCACTTCGGTCTCGACGACTCTGATCCATGGCGTCCATGGCATCGAGCTGTAATACTCAGCGGAAGCTTGGATTTCCTCCTCGGTCATGCCCTGCGCGATCGTCACCATCGTGTTGGTATTGAATTTTCTCGGTTGCGCGCTATGTCTGAGGCCGTCCCTGAAATCATAGAGCTGCTGAACGAAATAGTCCTTCGGAAGACCCGCGACGCCGGCGTTCTCGGGGCGTCCTTTGCCGTTGGGGTAATGGCACAACGAGCACGCCCACACGTCCGGGAAGCGGCCGTTGGCGACGATGTCCGGCATCCTCGGGTGATCGCCCGGATACCAGTCCGCGGGACCGAAGATGTCGCGGATCTGATCGAGTGTGAACGTGCGTTCGACGCCGGGCAGGCTAAACACGGTGCCTCCGTCGATCGCCTGCGGCGAGATTGCGTAGGCCCATGTCGGCTCGTCATTGGCACCCTGTGCTAAGCCGACCTCCAACTGAACAACCGTGAGCAAGCAGGCCACCGCTACGTAAGCGGCTCCTAGCTTGATTTGATTGCGGCGGCTGCGCTCTCCATGGAACAACATCAAGATCCCCTTATGTTTTTTTTACGTCTCTTACCATATCATTTAACCGGCACACCAGCGCTTAAAAATAAGACCATGGCGGATAGACATCTTCGCAAGGTTCGTAGCTTCGTTCGCCGCCCCGGACGCATTACCGCGGCCCAGCGCAGAGCGCTGACGGAGCTGATGCCGCGCTTCGGCATAGAATTTCAAGATCGGCAACT
This sequence comes from Gammaproteobacteria bacterium, assembly GCA_036444815.1. Lineage (GTDB taxonomy): Bacteria > Pseudomonadota > Gammaproteobacteria > Steroidobacterales > Rariloculaceae > SMWC01. Next base: position 4,206 of record JAZFPW010000123.1, on the reverse strand, counting down.
GAATCTCGAAACGGTCTTCGGGCGCAGTGGGCCACGACTACTCGACATCGGCTTCGGTGCCGGTGAAGCGTTACTGAGTCTGGCGGCGAATAATCCCCGGGTCGACTATCTCGGCGTGGAGGTTCACGAGCCGGGCATCGGGCGCTTGCTACTGTTGCTGGAGCGAGCGGGTTTGTCCAATGTCCGCATCATCCAGCGAGACGTCGTCGAAGTGTTGGCAAGTATGCTGGCGGATGCGTCCCTCGACGGGGTGAACTTGTTCTTCCCGGACCCCTGGCCGAAGAAGCGTCACCACAAACGCCGGCTCGTACAGCCCCCGGTCGCGCGTGAGTTTGCCCGCGTCATCAAGCCCGGCGGGTTATTGCATTTCGCTACAGACTGGGAAGATTACGCGGAGCACGCGCGGGAGATCATTACCGCTGACGGCGCCTTTACCGCAATTCCCGCCGAGAAGCTGAAGGCAGACCCTGCTAGCCTGCGTCCGCCGACGAAGTTCGAACGTCGCGGGCAACAACTCGGCCACGGCACCTGGGATCTGCTGTACGAGCGACGTGAGATCGAAGAAGTCGCCTGACGCCACTCTACGCCCCGCGCTAGCAGGCTGTCGGAAAAGACTCAGACCGCCGCCTTCAGCGCCTCCAGTTCGCGGACACTGATGAGCACATCGCCATCGCGCAGGATCAGTGTGATCGACCGCAGGCTGGCGCCGGGGCACGGCCCGAGGACACAGAGCCCCTCGGCGATCGTGAACCGCGCGCCATGAGACTGACAGAGAATCAGATCGCGCTCGTTCGTCAGGAAACGATCGGGCTGCCAGTTCAACTCATGCCCGGCATGGGGGCAACGATTCAGGTAAGCGAATGCCCGCTCGCCCTGGCGCACAACGAAGAACTCCAGCGGCCAGTCACCCTCTCCCCAACTGAATTCCCGGCTACCGGGATCCGGGATATCTTCGAGTGCACAGACGCGAATCGAGTCTACCGTCGAATTCGGACTACTCATCCAACCCCAATGCCCGCCATAATCGCAGTCCTCAAAGCATAGCGCTTCTGGAGAAGCACGTAGTGCACTCGCTCGACTCCGGCCTGGAACATACGCCCCGTGCCTGAACACACAGCCATCGAACCGCGACGCTGGCAGGAGATCCTGCTCAATCAGCGCATGCTGATCTGCATCTTTCAGGGCTTCTCCTCGGGCATGCCCCTGTATGTCCTGATCCAGCTCGTCCCGGCGTGGCTCAGGAGCGAGGGCATCGATCTCGCGACGATCGGCCTCCTCAGTCTCGTCACGTTGCCGTATACATTGAAATTCGTCTGGGCGCCGCTGCTCGACCGATATCGCTTGCCGTTCCTGGGGCGGCGACGTGGTTGGGCGCTCGCGAGCCAGATTCTGCTGATCTTAAGCATCGGCATGCTCGGATCGGTGGATCCGTCGACGGCCTTGCGTACGGCGATCTGGCTGGTCTTCGCGACGTCACTCTTTAGTGCGACGCAGGATATTGTCTTAGATGCCTATCGCCGCGAAATGCTCGCCGACGATGAACTCGGCACCGGTAACTCGATTTTCGTCAACGCCTACCGCCTGTCTTCGTTGATACCCGGATCGCTGGCGCTGATTCTGTCCGACGTCTTGCCCTGGTCGATCGTGTATTGGACGGTCGGCGCTTTCATGTCCGTCGGTATCGTCACGACGCTACTCGTCCCCGAGACGGCCGATGAGCGAATCGCGCCCCGCACGCTGCGTGAGGCCGTCGTCGATCCGTTCGTTGAGTTTTTCTCGCGAGGCGGCTGGCGTGCCGCGATCGCGATCATCGCTTTTATGCTGCTCTATAAGCTCGGAGACAGCATGGCGACAGCGCTGTCGACGCCGTTCTATCTCGACCTGGGCTTCAGCCGCACGGAGGTCGGCACCGTCGCGAAGTTCGCGGCGCTTTGGGCCTCTTTCGCCGGCGCGGCCCTCGGCGGCATCGTCATGCTTAAAGTTTCTATCAACCGTGCGCTATGGATGTTCGGCGTTGTTCAGATCGTCTCGATCCTCGGCTTTGCGGCGCTGGCGAAGATCGGCAATGACGCTTACGCCCTGTTCGCGGTGGTGAGCTTCGAGTACATCGGCGTCGGTCTCGGCACCGTCGCATTCACGGCGTTCATCGCGAAACAGACGAGCCTGAGTTTTACCGCGACGCAGTTCGCCTTACTCACGAGTATCGCGGTCATACCGCGCACCTTTGCCAACGCGAGCACCGGATTCATCATCAACGCCGTCGGCTACTTCAACTTCTTCCTGTTCTGTACGGCCGCTGCGATTCCTGGGATGTTGTTGTTGCTCGTCGTTGCCCCGTGGTCGAAACGGACGGAGTCGGCGCGTACCGGAGAACGGCCGCCTCAAGCTACTCAGAGCTCCCAGTCGTAATCGATCGTCAGCGGCGCGTGATCCGAATACCATTTATTCTTATAGATCGCGACTCGGCCGATCTTCTTTTCCAGTTCCGGCGTCACGAGATGGTAGTCGATACGCCAGCCGACGTTCTTCTGCCGGGCCTGACCGCGATTCGACCACCAGGTGTATTGCTCCGGTTCCTGGTTGACGGCCCTGAATGCGTCGACGAAGCCCCCTGTCGTTAACGCACGATCCATCCAGGCGCGTTCTTCGGGAAGGAACCCCGAGTTCTTACGATTGCCCCGCCAGTTTTTCAGGTCCATCTCTTTGTGGGCGATGTTGAAGTCGCCGCACAATATGTAGGGCATGCTCTTTCGACGCAGGGCGGCCAGGTGCCGTTCGAATAGATCGAGAAAGCGATACTTCGACGCCTGCCGATGCTCGCCCGCTGAACCCGAGGGCAAATAGACGCTGACGATCGCGACATTATCGAAGATCGCCTCGACATAGCGGCCTTCGGCGTCGAATTCCTCCGCGCCCAGGCCGTAGACGACACGCTTGGGCTCGGCGCGAGAATACAGGGCCACACCGCTGTACCCCGGGCGTTCAGCCTCATAGACGAAACGGTGGTAGCCCCGTCGCTCGAAAGGCGAACCGTCGAGTTGATCCGCCTTGGCCTTGAGCTCCTGTACACACAGGACATCCGCCTTTTGCCTGGAGAACCAGTCAAAAAACCCCTTCTTGGCGGCTGAACGCAGACCGTTCGCGTTGAAACTTACGACTCTCACGGAGCACAACCCCTAACAGCAAAGAAGCGCTGTATCATAGATCACGTCCAGTCTTCGGTCTCTATGGAAGCGTATAAGACACAGTTTTTGGAGTTGGCGTTGGAACTCGGCGTGCTGCGATTCGGCGAGTTCGAGCTGAAGTCGGGGCGTATCAGCCCCTATTTCTTTAATGCGGGCTTGTTCAACAGCGGCTATGCAGCCGCCAAGCTCGGTCGCTGCTACGCCGCGGCGCTGGCGGCGCTGAATATTGAGTGCGACATGTTGTTCGGACCCGCGTACAAGGGGATCGGGCTCGTGACGTTGACGGCCGCGGCGCTCGCCGAACATCACGACCTGGATCTCCCTTTCGCCTACAACCGTAAAGAAGCGAAGGATCACGGTGAGGGCGGCGCAACCATTGGCGCACCAATCTCCGGAAGGGTGTGTATTCTCGACGATGTGATCACAGCGGGCACCGCCGTCCGGGAAACGATCGATCTAATCCGAGCTGCGGGGGCCGAGCCTGCCGGCGTCCTCGTCGCGCTGGACCGCGAAGAGGTCGGTGGGCGAAGCCGAGTGTCCGCCGTACGTGAACTCGAGAAGAGCATCGGCATCCCGGTCCGCAGCATCGTCTCGCTGACCGATCTCGTGGACCATCTGGAGGAGGACGACGATTACGCAGAATTCCTCCCGAGCGTCCGCGCCTACAGAAATCGCTACGGCGTGCCCCTGGAGGACGTTCATTAGAGCGATTCCGGCCTGTTTTTTGCAAAAACGCGGCCTGGTTAACCTTCTTGCAGCCCCCTAATCTGGTATACATTTATCTTATTCAGGATAGAACTTCTTAACATAATCTGATGAGAAAAGTCCGGTTAAAACTCCTGGTCGTTGGACCGCTATTGCGGGCGATGGCCCAGGCATCTGCAGAGCAGACTCTTTACCGCTGGGTGGATGACGAAGGCGTAGTTCATTACAGCGATCATGTGCCGCAAGTCTATTCCAGCCGGGATCATGAGATTCTGAATGATCAGGGCGTTGCCGTCCGCCATGTGGAAGGCGCCGC
>JAZFPW010000122.1:0-6423 GCA_036444815.1 Gammaproteobacteria bacterium | reverse complement strand
GCGCGGCGCACCCGGATACCCGCGTCGCGACTACTGATGCCGTTGGCGTATGGCAGTCTCCTGGGCGGCCTGACCACGATGATCGGAACGCCGCCGAACCTGTTGATCAGTGGTGCCTTGGAAGCGGGGGGTCATACACCGTTCGGCCTGTTCGACTTCACGCCGATCGGCGGCCTCGTTCTTATCATCGGTACAGTTTTCGTCGCGTTGGTCGGCAAACTTATATTGCCGCGCAAGAAACCCGAGGAAGAGATTCAGCGGCGTAGTCAGCGGAATCTCCGGACCCAATACGGCCTGCAGTCCCGTGCGTTCGAGATGCGCGTACCGGCAGAGTCCATACTCGTAGGCAAAACCCTGGGGCAGAGCCGTATCGGCAGCGCAACCGGCCTCATCGTCCTCGCGTTGCGACGCGGAAGCGCGACGGAGTCGCTGCCGTCGAGACAGACCGTGCTACAGGGTGGCGACAAACTTCTGATTCAAGGACGGCTCGATCGATTCCGTGAGTTTCAGCGTTGGAGTGAGCTGGTCATCGAACGCGAGGCGCCCGTTCTGCAAGGCTTGATGGCCGGTCAAATCAAACTCATCGAGGTTGTGGTGGAAGACACGTCGCCGCTGGTTGCCGACCTGCTACACCATTCAGAATTCCGCGAGCGGTACGGCGCCAACGTCCTCGCTATTCGTCGTGGGGAGCTCGTCCGCCGCGTAAACCTCGCCAACGTGCCACTGCGAGGCGGTGACGTTCTTCTGCTGCAGGCGACTCCCGAGACGGTAGACGAATTGGAGCGCTCGCCCGAATTCTCAGACTGCCGTGAGGTCGAGGAAAAAGAACTCAGCGAAGTCTACCGACTTCAGGAGAGGATCTTCGTGGTTCGCGTACCGCGTGAGTCGCGACTCGCGGGCGATACGCTGATGCGTAACCGGCTCGGCGACGCGTTCGACTTCCGCCTGCTGGCACTGTTTCGCGAGGGTGAACTCAAGATCATGCCGGAGCCCGATCAATCTCTGAAGGGTGGCGACCTGTTATTGATCCAGGGCCGGGAAGAAGATCTCGACGTCTTGCGCGGCCTCCAGGAGCTCGAGGTACAACGTGGCGCCGAACCGGAACTCAATGTGTTCGAATCAGACCGCCTGAGTTTGCTCGAGGCGACGCTCGACCCACGTTCGAGCCTCGTGCGCCAACCGTTGTCGGAGTTCAGCTTCCGTGAAAAATATGGGCTGGAACTCGTAGCCTTGTGGCGTAAAGGCGAGGCGATTCGATCCAACCTCGATCAACTCCTGCTGCAATTCGGCGACGCGCTGCTGTTGCTTGGCCCGCGGCAGCGACTCGCCGTACTCGAGCGCGACCCCGAGTTCCTGGTGCTCACGCCCGTCACGCATAGATCCGTCGATACCGCAAAAGCGCCCCTCGCAGGCGGCATCATGCTGCTGGTCGTGCTCTCGGTGCTGACCGGCTGGCTGCCGATCTATATCGCCGCGGTCATCGGGGCGACGCTGATGATCCTGACTCATTGCTTGACGATGGAAGAAGCCTACCGCGCGATCGATTGGCGAGCGATCTTCTTGATCGCCGGTATGCTGCCGCTGGGCACGGCGATGGAACAGACTGGCGCGGCGGCATTGCTGGCCGAGCAGACCATGAACGTCCTTGGACCGCTGGGACCGTGGTGGGTAATCGGCGGGCTCTACTTGATCACGGCGGCCGGCACGATGATCATTCCGACGGCCGCGCTGGTCGTACTGATGTCACCGATCGTCCTCTCGGCCAGCGCCGATCTCAACGTCGCGCCACAGACGGCGATGATGGCAGTGGCCCTGGCGGCCTCGGCTAGTTTCACGAGCCCGATCTCACACCCGGCGAATATCCTCGTCATGGGTCCGGGCGGTTACCGCTTCGTCGACTACTTGAAGCTCGGGCTGCCGTTGACCGCGATAGTATTCGTAACCGTGATGCTGCTGCTGCCGATCTTCTGGCCGCTGTCGACACCGTAAACCCGAACCGGGCGGTCCGTCAGCCGCGCAGCCAGCGCTGTTTGGAGCTTGCCGCAGTGGGTATGGATTTCGCTGCGCCAGTGGCGCCGATTGAGGTACGCGGGCCCATTGAGCTCGTAGTTCGCGTCCAGTAGGACCAACGACCCCGTATCGAGAGGCTCGAGTCGCCAGCGCAGACGGAGCCTGACGCGACACGGCGGATCGAACAGGCTTTCGTACAACGTCAGCACGACAGGGCGGAGACACTCGACGACTCGGCCGCGCCGAATGACCGAGCCGCGGCGTTGGACATAGGTTTGCCCCACGCGGGGCAGGCGGCCCGATCCGGCCAACCGCTCGCCGGAAGCCCAGCGGCTTCTCGCGAGCATCTGTACGAGAGCCAAGAACACTTCAGTCATCGGCGCGGCCAGCGTCGCCTCATGTCGTTGCCGAACCACGGCCTTTTCTCCCTGACGGCTTCCCTATCGTCGTTGGAGAATCAACTTAGCGTTACCGACCGGAGGAACCCAGCCGCTAAACCGGCCGAAGATCGTGGAAACGCAGTACAGACTACGGCACGAGTATCGTCGATCCCGTCGTGCGTCTCGCTTCCAGCGCCCGGTGGGCGTCCGCGGCATCGGCCAATGCAAAGCGTTGCCCGATCTCGATTCGGAGTTGCCCGCCGCCGACCAACGCAAACAACTCACTGCTGGCCTGCTCGAGTTCCTCGGGCTCGGCTATGTAGGTGAACAATACGGGCCGGGTAACGTACAGCGAGCCGCGTTTCGCGAGCTCGAGTAACGGCAGACCATCGACGGCTCCGGAGGCGTTGCCGAAACTGACCAGCAGCCCCCGCGGACACAGGCAATCCAGCGACTTGTAAAGCGTGTCCTTGCCGACAGAATCGTAGACCACCCGAACACCGCTGCCGTTCGTGAGTTCCCGGACTTCCCCGACGATGTCGCTGTCGGCCAAGAGCACCTCCTCGTAGCCGTGATCGAGCGCGAGTTTACGCTTCTCTTGCGTACTCACGACGCCGATGACCCTGGCGCCGAGATGCTTGGCCCATTGGCCGGCGATGAGCCCGACGCCGCCCGCCGCTGCGTGGATCAATACCCAGTCTCCAACCTGGACTTCGTAGGTGCGCCTGAGCAAATACCACGACGTCAGACCCTTCAGGGTCATCGCCGCCGCCGTGTCGTCCGCGACGCCCTCGGGCAGCTTCAGCAGCCACTTGGCGTCCATCACACACTCCTCGGAGTACGACTGCGCGGGAGGTGGCGCCGCATAGGCCACTCGATCCCCGGGCGCAACGTGCTCGACGCCCTCGCCGATGGCGACGATCGTGCCCGCTGCTTCACCGCCGATGCCACTCGGAAGCGTGATCGGATAGAACCCGGAACGGTAAAAGGTATCGATGTAATTCACGCCGATGGCTGAGTGGGCGACGCGGGCCTGCCCGGGCCCCGGATCGCCGAGTTCTACGTCTGTGAATTCAAGATTCTCGGGTCCGCCGAACTCATTGATTCTGATCGCGTGGGTCATTGCGTTGTTCGTCCTCTCTTCAAACCATCCGCTGTCTAAGCGGGTACCATCCAGTTTCGCCGGGAGCAACGATACAACAGATCCATGCCCAAGCACTTCATAATCATCGGCGCCGGCCAGGCGGCCGCGCAGGCCATCCAGACACTGCGCCAGAATAGTTTCGGCGGGCGCATTACCCTCGTCGGCCAGGAGCACCATGTACCGTATCAACGGCCGCCATTGTCGAAGAAGTATCTGGCCGGTGAACTCGAAACCGAGCGACTTCACCTGCGGCCGGCTAAATTCTACGCAGACCGGGACGTCGCGCTGGAACTCGGTATTCGCGCGGAACGCCTGGAGCCTTCGGCCCGACGCGTGATACTCGAAGACGGCCGAGCGCTCGACTATGACGGACTGATGCTCGCGACCGGCAGTCTTGTCAGGCGGCTCGATCTCCCCGGATCCGGTCTCGCCGGGATTCACTACGTTCGTACGATCGCCGATGCGGATAGCATCAGGGCCGACCTTGCGCCAGGGAAGAAACTGGTGATCGTGGGCGCAGGCTATATCGGACTGGAGATTGCTTCGGTAGCGACTTCGCTGGGCGTCGATGTGACGGTACTCGAGGCGGTCGATCGCGTGCTGGCCCGCGTGGTGTGTCCCGAGGTAGCGCAGTTCTATCTCGACTATCACTTCGAGGCCGGCGTTCGAATCCACTGCAACACAGGCGTCACGGCGTTCCACGGCCGCACCGGCGTCGACGCGGTGGAGACGACCACGGGCCGGCGCTTCTCCTGTGACCTCGTCGTCGTCGGTATCGGCATCCTGCCCGAGGTCGGCCTAGCGGAGGCGTCGGGCCTAAGCTGCGACAACGGCGTACGCGTCGATGACCATGCGCGAACCGACGACCCGAATATCGTCGCGGCGGGCGATTGCACAAACCACCCGAATCCTTTCGCTGGCCGGCGTATTCGGCTGGAATCCGTGCACAACGCGGTCGAACAGGCGAAGACCGCTGCGTTGAGCCTGCTCGGTGAGTCTGAACCCTACGCGCAGGTACCGTGGTTCTGGTCCGATCAATTCGACCTGAAGCTACAGATCGCCGGGCTCTCCGAGGACCACGATCAAGTCATCGTCAGGGGCAACCCCGACGACAACAGTTTCTCGGCATGCTATCTGCGGGCCGGGAAGCTCGTCGCCGTGGATGCCGTGAATTCCCCAAGAGATTTCATCTTCGGCAGGAAGCTGATCGCCGCCGAGGCGGTCGTGCCGCCGGAGCAGCTCGCGGACCCGGCCACGAGCCTCGGCGACCTCGTTTAGCACCGGGACCGATAGGGCTAGCTAGCCCGCCCGACTGACTCAGTGGCTCGGCTGGTCGAACTCTAGGGCAGTCGCAGGAACAGCCGGACGTCCATACGCCCGGGGCCCACTGTTTGGTTGAATTCGGAGATCTGGTAACTCTCGACGGCCGTACCCTGACGATTCGCGAAAAGGCCCGTCGCCCCGGCCACGATCGCCGCGCCTCCGTCCGCCGGCCCGGCCGTTGGACGATAGCTCTTCGGTCCGTGCCAGGGCCGATCGAGATACCAGACGGGAATGAGCGTATCTCTGAGGAACGGCCACAAATTGCTATCGGCTTGAATAAAGAACGAGCCCTCGCCTGGGATCGTCACGAGCCAGTCATCATCGACCAGAACGCCCCGGGTCAGCATCTCGGTACTTTCTGACAGCTGGCTGACCCGGCTCGCTATGCCGACGGGAACGTTCTCTTCATCGTGCAGCACGACGACGCTCAACATCGAATCTTTGATCGTATTTTCCCACAGCGCAGGAATCTGTACTGGCTGCAGCGGCAGCCGGGACTGACCGCCATGTGTGACGGCGAGCCCTTCGGTGAACGGCGAGCGATAGGTAAGCACCCGCGCGTCCAGGCTGACGATGACACCCGAATCGGCGGTGAACGGGTTGTAGTAGAGCGCAACGAGTACCAGCGCACAGCCGAGTACGAACCCAAGCATCGTAACGAGTACGACCCTCACTCGCTGCTCCTGGCTATCGTATGCAGCTCGATCGTACCGCGCAGGTCACCCGCCTGGCTCACGCCGCTGATCGCCCAGTTCTCCGCATACGTGCCACCCAGGTTGGCGAACTCGTGGCTGCCGCCGGCGATACGACCGGAGCCGGCCTCGTCAGACCCGATGCTCAGCTCGACCGCTCCGCTCCAAGCCTGACCGGAGATCCGGCCGGCCGCTGCGAGCTCGCGGTCCAATGTCCCGGGGTCGGCCGCGCCCAGAAGATGCATCGTCCCCCGACTCGGGAGTGTCAGCGCCCACGCCGTGCTCGCTTCGTTCCCTGTGACGGTGGTGTGCCTGACGGCCAGACCGATCACATCACCCTGAACATCCCGTAACTTGAAATGCTCCACTAGTACGGGCTCATCGGTCAGCGCCGCGGGGAGCGCGACGCCCACGGGAAAACCTCTAGCCCGCAGTCCCATCTCCGCAGTGCCTGTGCTCGCGATTCGATCGACCGGGAAACGAATGATGAAGTCCTCGACACGCCCGCCGTTGTGCAGCACGACGGTATGCGAGGCTGCCCGCGGGTGGTCTACCCAGGGGTAAAACCGCGCGGCACCAACGGCCACCACGAGGCCTACGATAATCCCTGAGAGGAAGAAGAATCTCATCGGTTGTTAGCTTACTAAGCCTGCCCAAGGCGCAGAGTATCTGCGTTTCAGCGGACGAATTCGGGTACGAAGATCACAGAATCGACTGCTAGGCCGCTTATATTTTTTCGAAATAGCCGGCCAGATAGTCCTCGAAAGTCGGGCTCGGAAGATGTTCCAGGGCCTGGGCACGTTCGAGCGAGCGTTCCGCGTGGCCGGTGAACAGTGCCATCTTCTCCGCCGGCAGGCGGAGCTGACGAAAGTAA
>JAZFPW010000121.1:0-3350 GCA_036444815.1 Gammaproteobacteria bacterium | reverse complement strand
GCAATTCTCGCCGACAATCCGCTCGGCGATCCCCATGTGCGGCCGCTGGACGTCTGGCTGCCGCCGCGGTACGACCAGGGCGCGGGCCGCGGCCGCGGCCGACGATACCCTGTGTTGTTCGATCTCGTCGGCTACACCGGGTCGGGTAAATCGCATACGAATTGGCGCAACTTCGATGAGAATCTGCCGGAGCGCGCCGCCCGCCTGGTCTACGAGAAGAAGATGCGGCCGTGCCTGATCGTGTTCCCGGATTGTTTTACGGCGCTAGGCGGCAATCAGTACATCAATTCCTCGGCCATCGGCCGTTATGCGGACTACCTGACCCGGGAGTTGATTCCGTTCGTCGACCGGGACTTCCGGACGCGTGCGTCGCGCGAACACCGCGGCTGCTTCGGTAAATCTTCCGGCGGCTATGGGGCTATGCTGCATGGCATGAAGTACGCGCGCTACTGGGGGGCTATCGCCAATCACTCCGGGGACGCCTACTTCGATTTCATCTATCGGTCCGATTGGCCCAAGACGTTGAACAAGCTCGCGAGCTATCGCCGCCGGCAGCGCCGCGCGGGCTCCATCGACGTCGAGCGGGAAGAGTCCGGTGTCGAGGAGGGGCTGGACGACGGACGGGTAGCGAGGTTCCTAGGGGATATCTGGGAACGGAGCAAGCTATCGGGCGAGGATATCCATTGCTTGATGAATGTCGCGATGGCCGCGTCCTACGATCCGGACGCCGACGCGCCGAACGGGTTCCGGTTGCCGTTCAATCTCGAAACCGGCGAAATCATTCCGGCCCGTTGGCGGGAGTGGTTAAAGCACGATCCGATCAATCTCGTCCGCCGCTGTCAGAAGAATCTCGGGGCCTTACGCGGCATATTTATCGACTGTGGCTGGCGGGATCAATACCACATCCACTATGGCAGCCGAATACTCTCTAAACGTCTAAATGAAGCTGGGATAACGCACCGCTATGAAGAATTTCCCGACAACCACTCGAATATCGACTACCGCATGGATCGCAGCCTGCCGTTTCTTACCCGCGCGCTGCGCTGAGCGTCGACGAGCAGATAAACGTTGGCTTCATGACGGGTCACTCCGGAGGCATTGGGTGTGAAGAGAAAGCAAGTCGTAGCCGCGAACGTCAGTCAAGATCCCATCGTTTGGCACAGGGTGCTGAGCCCCGATGATCTTCCCGAAGGGCGGGTCAAGTCCGCGACCTGCGCCAATCTGACGTTGTGTATGACCCATTTCGATGGCCAGTACGCAGCCCTAGATAATCGGTGTCCGCATCAGGGTGGCCCGCTCGGCGAGGGGTCCATCGAGAACGGGTTGTTACGCTGCCCATGGCATGGCTGGGACTTCGACCCGTTGACGGGGAAAGCGCCGGGCTTCGATGACGGCGTCGCGACGTTTCCTGTCGAGGTGCGCGATGACGGCGTCTATGTGGGCCTCCCCGAGGAGCAGGCTCACGTTAGGACGGTTGGCAACCTCATGATCGAGACGATGGTTAACTGGGGCGTTAAGCACGTCTTCGGCATGGTGGGTCACTCGAACCTGGGCGTCGCGGATGCGGTCCGTCTACAGGAGCAGCAGGGCGCGCTCGCCTTCTACGGTGTACGTCATGAGGGCGCGGCGGCGTTCGCCTGCTCCGCGTACGGCAAACTAACCGGCCGGCCGGCGGCGTGTCTGTCGATCGCCGGGCCGGGCGCGACGAATCTGCTCACGGGGCTCTGGGACGCCAACGTCGACCGCTCGCCCGTCATCGCACTGACGGGCCAGGTCGACACCCAGGTCTTAGGACCCGGCGCTTTTCAGGAGATCGACCTGCAGGCAGCCTATGGCAAGGTCGCTCAGTGGTCGCAGCCGGTCTTGCACACGAGCAAGCACGCCGAGCTCATGAACCTGGCGTGTAAGAGTGCGATCTTGAACCGCGGCGTTTCACATCTGATTTTTCCGGATGAGGTGCCGTCCTTGCCCGCGCCGGGTGGCGAGCCAGCGACAGGACCCGAGGGCCGCGTGACGGCTCAGGAGATAGCGCCGCCGGCGGTCGCGGTCGACAAGGCCGTGGCGATGCTCGAGAGAGCGAAACGACCCGTGATCATTGTCGGTCACGGCGCCCGTTTCCAGATGAGCCGTGTCATCGAGCTGGCCGAGTTGCTGGACTCGCCCGTCGTCACGACATTCAAGGCCAAAGGCCTGGTCGCGGATCATCATGCGCTCGCCGCCGGCGTCTTAGGGCGTAGCGGTACGCCTGTTGCGAGTTGGGTCATGAACGAATCCGACTGCCTGCTCGTGTTCGGTGCGAGCTTCAGTAACCATACGGGTATCAGCCCGAAGAAGCCGACGATTCAGGTCGACTTCGACCCGCTGATTCTGGGTAAATTCCATGCCGTCGATGTCCCGGTATGGGGCGAGATCGGCGTGACCTGCGAGATTCTGAAGGAGCGCCTCGCGAATGGGACGTCCGCGCAGGATCAACGCTCAGACCTCGCCGATCGCTGGGCGATCTGGCGCGCCGAAAAAGACCGACGCGTCGCTGATGAACGGGGTCACGGTATCAATTCCGCCGCGATCTTTGCGGCGCTGACTCGGCAGGTCGCAGATGACGCGATTATCGCCGTCGACGTCGGCAACAATACATACAGCTTCGGTCGTTACTTCGAGTGCGCTCGCCAGTCTGTGCTCATGTCGGGTTATCTGGGTTCGATCGGGTTTTCGTTTCCTGCCGCGATGGGTGCTTGGGCCGCAACGCAGGAGGATGACCCGCGGTTTAAGGGCCGGCAGGTCGTGTCCGTGTCGGGCGACGGAGGCTTCGGGCAGTACCTGGCGGAGCTAACGACGGCCGTCAAGTACGGCATGAATATTACTCACGTGCTGCTCAATAACGACGAGCTCGGCAAGATCAGCAAAGAGCAACGCGTCGGGAAGTGGGAGGTCTGGCAAACGTCCCTGCACAATCCGAGTTTCGCGAAGTACGCCGATCTCTGCGGCGCACTGGGCGTCGAAGTCACCGAAGCCAATCAGCTCGATGGGGCTCTCGAGGCTGCGCTCGCTCAAAATGGCCCGGCATTGGTGGAAATTCGTTCGGACGCGGAGCTCGTCTAGCGCTCCTGTTTGGGCTTAGAGCGACGGGGCTGGTGCCTGGTGTCGACTGCTATACGCCACTCTGGAACATGTCATCCACCGGCACGATCGTGATGTCTTCGAGCGTAATTCCCAGGGAGTACGAGGCGATCGCGCCGTCTTCGTCCACGATGGCTTGAGGCTTCGGCGAGTCATATTCCAACGGGCTCGGGGCGTCGGTCGCTAGAGCCTCGGCGAGCGCTTCCGCCTCGCCGGTGACAATCGCGATCTTC
>JAZFPW010000120.1:0-11172 GCA_036444815.1 Gammaproteobacteria bacterium | reverse complement strand
AGAGCGCTATCGCTCATCGGTTGCGGTTGCCACGACTGACGATAATCGCCATCGACCTGAACATGGCCAACCGGATCCACGAACGACACGCCGGCGGCATGTCGTACCGTGAGCTGGGTAATCTCGTAGTCGAAGTCGACGAAACCTTCGACGATGACCTTACCGGCACCGGCGCGGCCGCCTTGCTGAGCGTATTCCCAGGCCGCGTCGATATCCGGCTCGGACTTTACGAGGCTTTGGCCTTTGCCGGATGAGCTCATTACCGGTTTCACGACGCAGGGCAGGCCGATCTCGGCGACGGCCTGATCGAATGCAGCTCGCGTTGCGGCGAATCGATACGGCGATGTCGCTAGCCCCAGCTCCTCGGCTGCAAGCCGGCGTATCCCTTCGCGATTCATCGTGAGTCTCGTGGCTCGCGCCGTAGGAATCACGGTGTAGCCTTCCTGCTCTAGTTTGACGAGCTCGTCCGTCGCGATGGCTTCTATTTCCGGGACGATCAGGTTGGGATTCTCCTCTTCGATAACGGTCCGCAAAGCCGCACCGTCGAGCATGTTGACCACGTGGCTGCGGTGGGCAACTTGCATGGCGGGGCTATTCGCGTAGCGATCGACGACGATGACCTCGACGCCGAGCCGTTGCAGCTCGATCACGACTTCCTTACCGAGCTCGCCGCCGCCGCAGAGCAGAACACGCGTCGCCGAGGGAGTAAGCGGGGTGCCGATAGAGGTCATCGATAAGCGTCCTGTCTTGAGTGAAGCCCCCGCATTATAGGTCGCGGCCGGTTCGGATGGAGTTCGCCCATCTGGCTGACTTTCAACAATTTGTTGGCCCGTCGGCGCGTGTGGCACGCGAGACTCGCTGCGTGTACCCTGCCTGAAACGGCTGCGATTCGCTGCTCAAGGGGGCCGAAATGTTGTCACGTCGAACGTTTATCGAGAGATCACTAAGCGCGGGAGTGTTGCTTGGCGCGGGCACTTCACGCTGGGCGTTTGGGCAGGAAGCCAATCTGCGCGTACGTAACAAGAGCGTGGTGCGGCGCTATAAGGAATCTCAGGGCACGCCGGAAGCTGCCCGCGTAGCCAGTGAGGTGCTCGCGGCGGATTACCGCAGGCTACGAGCGGGCATGGCCAACCTCGGCGGCAACGCTCGCGATCAGGACTTCCCGAGCCCTGGTCCCGGCCTGCGCACGGCGTTCCCCGACCGCGTCGACACGATCGAGGACATGATCGCGGATGGCGATCACGTCGGAATGCTGTTCCGAGTGACCGGCACCCACCTCGGGAATTTCTATGGCATTCCGGCGACGGGGCGCACGATCGATATCCATGAAGTTGGTTTTTTCAAACTGGCCGACGGCCAGATAGTAGAAGCCTGGTTCATGGCCGACGAGGCTGGCCTGCTGAAACAGCTGGGTGCGAAACTACCGCCGCGAAGTGATGGGCGGCTGATCGCGCCGCCGGTCACCGCCACGGGTGAAGACGGCGACGCAGTCGTGTCGCGACTGACGGCCACGCCGCCGACGAGCCAAGAGGAACGCAACAAGATCACGGTAGCGCGTTCCAAATCTTCGTCGCCGCCGAGCGATCTACGCGCCGCCGACTACAGGCGACTGCGCGCGGGATTTCAGCATCTCGGCGAGCTCGGCAGGGCGACGGGCGCGGGTGAACAGACGATAGGCCAGGCGTTTCCGGACCGGCGCGACAGAGTCGATAGCTTACTGGCCGAGGGCGACAAGGTCTGGATGAAATTCAGGCTTGCCGGCACCAACGTCAATAGCATCTACGGCCTGCCGCCGACACATCGCCGCGTGGAGGTGCCCGAGGTCGGGATCATGCGCTTCGTCGATGGCGCATGGAAAGAAGGTTGGTACTTCGGTGACGAACTCGGGCTGTTGCTGCAGCTCGGCGTGCCGAATGCGCTCGTATGAGGGCTCGCATCCGGTTGCCACGGAGCATATCTCTGCTGATCGCCGCAGCGCTGATCGTTTCTGCCTGCGGCCGAGGCGAAGATGAGGCCGATCCGAGCGGTGTGCTGCTCGAATGGATGCCGCCGTCACAATACGATGATGGCGGTGCGCTCGCAGATAATGCCGTGACCGAATACCGGTTGTATGTCGATCAGGAAATGGTGCGGCGCGTGGAACCGGATCTGACCGAATTCTTTCTCGAGTTGCCGACCGGCGAGTGGGAAATCACGGTTTCCGCCGTCGTCGACGATATCGAGAGCCGCCTGAGTGAGCCGATGAATGTGGTCATCGAGTGAGCGCGGCACGCCGGAGTTTGCTGAACGGCGTGTTAGTGCGTCATCGAATAGACGAGATAATTGATACCCATACGGAACGCATCGGTCGACGGCCTGAGCGGGTAGCTGCCCTGATCGATCCGATCCCAGAAATTGGCTAGATCGTTGTTGTGGCACGCGACGATCGCGATTTCGCCGCGGTCGTTCAGCATCCCGTAGTAGGTGAGGCTCCCGCCGGGCACATACGGCGCCATGCCGTACAGATCCTGAAGCTCGAAGATAAGATCGAAAATCGGATGATCGATGGTCAACGGGAATAGATTACGGTCGGGAAACGCGCGCCATATCTGGCTGCGCAGCTGCGCCAAGTGAACCGGGCCATCGAAGTCATCGATCAGGATGAAGCCGCCGCGGTCGATGTATTCGCGAAGGTTCACGACCTCCTGGTCGGTAAGCTCCATCTCGCCCGGTTCGGACACATAGGTAAACGGATATTCGAATACCTCGTCCGACCCGAGCTCGACGATCCGGTAGGACCGTGACTGGACATCGATTCGGGTGGTTTCGTCGACGAACTCGTTGAGGTGCAGTTCGGAATACGGGTAGTTGTGTGACCAGCCCATATGCCCGATGCGGCCATTGGTCCCGAAATGCCAGCGTGCGGCGATAAACTCGGTAGCGGGCGGATCGTTCTGCTCGATCGTATACCGCCCTCTGAAACGCTGCCCGTGTACCAAGCTCGAACCAAGCGAGACGATCAGCATTGCGGTGAGCGTTAATGTGCGTGGGCGATTCATACGCCGGTGCAGAATATCATGATGACGCAGCTGACTCGAACCCAGCGGGCTAGAGAGGGCCTATATCTTCTACTCTGAATCCTGGGCGCCTGCTATGGGGATAAACCCGGTATGAATTCATGTTCATCGATCGTTAACCGCGAGGCGGCGAGCGCGGTGTTGGCCAGAAGACTTGCGATCGTCATTGGGCCGACCCCACCCGGGACCGGCGTGATCGCGGCTGCTCGTTCGACCGCGACATCGAACTCGACGTCGCCGACCAGTTTGCCGTCGTCAGTTCGATTGATGCCGACGTCGATTACCACAGCGCCCTGCTTGATCCACGCACCTTTTATCGCGTGAGGGCGCCCGAGAGCGGCGATAACGATATCCGCACGACCGATCTCGCCCGCGAGGTCAGCGGTTCGTGAATGGCAAACCGTCACGGTAGCATGCGCGTTGGTGAGCAGCATCGACATCGGTTTGCCCACGATGTTCGAGCGACCAACAATCACCGCTCGCTTTCCGGAAAGCTCGATGTCTGCCTCTGCCAGCAGTCGCATGCAGCCCTTGGGCGTCGCGGCCACGTACCTCGGGCGCGCCTGGGCTAGACGCCCGATGTTGTCGGGGTGAAAACCGTCGACGTCTTTACCCGGGTCGATGGCGTCGAGGATCGCCGAGGAATCGATGTGGGCCGGCAAAGGCAACTGAACCAGAATCCCGTGAACCGTGTCGTCTTCGTTGAGCTTATGCACGAGCGCGAGCAGATCTTGCTGCGAGGTATCCGCCGGAAGGGTATGGTCGAATGCCGCGATTCCAACCTTCTCCGCCGCTTTCCGTTTGTTGCGCACATACACGTGCGAGGCTGGATCGTCACCGACGAGCACCGCTGCCAAGCCCGGGGTCACTCCGCGTTTCGCCAGTTCGGCGCATTCGGCGGCGACCTCTTCCCGGACACGTAGCCCGAGAGCATTTCCATCGAGAATGGTTGCTGTCACTCTGCTTCCTTTGCGTTGGAACCCGGCCCTGAGCCCGAGCCCGAGCCCGAATCAGAACCGAGTATAGGCGGTTTAAAGCCCCGGTCAGTGGCTGCTAATTGTAGGCGCGCGACGGCGGAAAGTCGGTTGTAAGATGAATTAACGTTGATAAATTCCGCACACGTCGCTCAGGCGGGCCAGGCTGGACCGCGCACCGCCAAGATCAGGCTGTCAAGTAGTTATTAAATAAGTGAAAATAGCGGCGCTGCCGCTGTTTAGCATTCGCTTCTCTGAGGTCGTAGACTAGTTTGAAAAGAATATCCTCAAGCCAGAAGGGGGATCTTGTGACCAACCGGATTCTCGTCGCGACCATTCCGGTGGCCGCGGCGATCGTGTCGTTAGTCATAGCCGGCTCAGTCGCTGCCCAGTCCTGGGTAACCGATTCCGTTTGCCCCGAAGACGCCCATGCGGCGTTTCATACCTGCGCGCTCGAAGCGGCCAGGGAGTCTGACCCGCCGCGCATGGCCGACGGCAGGCCCGACATGAATGGCATCTGGCGGCGCAGGGCGGCGGCACACGAGAGCCTCGAAGCTCACCCACGGACGCTCGACGACTCCGGCGCTACTAGCGTCGTCGTCGATCCGCCTGATGGCGTCGTGCCGATACAGCCGTGGGCCGAAGCCCAACGGCGCTACAACCGGCGGGCCTATGTCCATCACAACGCCATCTGCCGTCTGGACGGTGTCCCGCTCACGATGTACATGACGGGCACGTTTCAGTTTATGCAGAATGCCGATCATTTCCTGGTCCAAGGAGAGGAGGCGCACGCTTTCCGAGTGATCCCGGTACAAAGCCGACCGCATATCGGTGAAGACTTTCGCCTATGGAACGGTGACTCGGTCGGCCACTGGGAGGGCGACACGCTGGTAGTCGACACGGCGAATCAAAACGCTCGCGCCTGGCTCGATCAGCGCGGCCGATTCTTTACCGACGAAGCCCACGTCGTCGAGCGTTTCACAATGATCGACGACGATACGATTCACTACCAGGCGACGTTGGACGATCCCAACGTCTATACCCGACCCTTCACGATCGCTATCGCCTATCGACGCAGCACGGTAGAAGGTTACGAGTTGTTCGAGGAGGCTTGCTACGAGAACAATGAGTTCGCAAGACAGCGGTACATCAACGTGGGCTACGGCGTCTATCCTGGCATAACCGGCGAAGACGCTCGACGGCTCAAGGCTGCCTGGGAGCTAGAGGAGGCTGAGAGATGAGCGCACGGACGATCAAGCTCTCCGTCGTCGGTGCCGTTGCGGGTTTGGGCATATTGTCGGTGGGCCTGCCGGTCTCTGCCCATCACTCGGTCGCAGTGCAGTACGCCATGACGGCAGAGATCACCCTGGTCGGAGCGATCGTCGATCTCGAATGGAGGAATCCGCACGCGTGGTTGCACCTCGAAGTGGAGAATGATGACGGCACCCTCGAGCTTTGGAG
This sequence comes from Gammaproteobacteria bacterium, assembly GCA_036444815.1. Lineage (GTDB taxonomy): Bacteria > Pseudomonadota > Gammaproteobacteria > Steroidobacterales > Rariloculaceae > SMWC01. Next base: position 5,681 of record JAZFPW010000120.1, on the reverse strand, counting down.
GATCGAATTCGGCAGCGCGAATTCGCTGTACAGGAGAGGCTGGCGACCGGCACATCTGCCGATCGGTAGTATCGTAACCGTCCACGGTCTCCCGGCACGGGATGGCTCGCGGTCCGTCGATGGGGAGGAGGTCACGCTGGCCGATGGCCAAAGGCTCTTCTTCGGTACGCGCCCGGAAGATCGTTGAGCCATCGCCAGCCGCCAAAGACCCGGGTCGCTGCGGGGTTCGTAGCCGGAATTCTTTGGCTGCTGCCATCGATCGGCATCGGGCAGGACTACACGCCGCCGCGAACGACGGCTGGACAGCCCGATCTCCAGGGCATCTGGCAGGCCCTGAATACGGCCGTGTGGAATATTCAAGACCACTCCGCCGAACACGGTGTGCCGGCTGGGCAGGGCGTCGTCGTAGGGAACGACATCCCCTATCAGCCGTGGGCGTTACAGCAACGGCAGGTGAACTACGAGAACCGCCTGGCTGATGACGCGGAAGCACGCTGTCGAATGGTTGGCGTTCCGCGCATTACCTATATGCCTTACCCGTTTCAGATTTTTCAAACTACGGACCAGATCGTGATGACCTACGAATGGGTACACACGATCCGAAATATTTATATGGGCGGGGACCGTCTGCCGGGGCCGATCGAGTGGTACATGGGAGATTCTCGAGGCCACTGGGAGGGCGACACGCTGGTGGTCGATGTCGCTCACTTCACCGGCGAGACCTGGTTCGATCGATCAGGGAACTTCCACAGCCCTTCCTTGCATGTAGTGGAGCGTTACACGCGGACCGGCCCGGATCACATGCTGTACGAGGTCACTATCGAGGACCCGGCAGTCTTTACCGAGCCGTGGCAGATGCGCATGCCCCTGTACAGGCGTGTCGAAGACGCTGTCCGGGTCCTAGAGTACGAGTGCTATGCTTTGGCCGAAGATCAGGCCGCCCAATAGTCAATTGTCAACGGAGACGAACCGATGTCGTCAGTGCACGATCGAGCCGGTCTGAGCTTAGTAGGGCGGTCGGAATGAAGTATTGGATTCTGACGGCACTCATCGTTCTGATGGCGCCCGTTCTTCCGGCGCAAGCGCAGAGCACCGACGGCCCGGACGTCCTGTTCATCACGATCGACGATCTCAACGACTGGGTGGGTGTACTGGGCGGACACCCGCAGGCGGTCACGCCGAACATCGACGCGCTCGCCGCACGCGGCATGTTGTTTACCAACGCGCATGTGCCCTCGGCGCTGTGCAACCCGTCGCGTACCGCAATCTTTACCGGGCTGGCGCCCTCTACCACGGGGGTCTACGGCAACTCGCCGGACTGGCGCACCGTCGAGCGGCTGGACGGCATCCCGACGATACCTAGGTACTTTCGCGACCGGGGCTATCGGACTTTGGGCGCCGGCAAGCTTTTTCATGCGCATACGTACTCTGTGGCTGGATTCTCGGGCTATAACGATTTGTCGGCCTGGGACGCCTATTATCCGTCGCTCGACCGGCAGCTTCCGGACGAGGTGCGCCCTTTGAATCGACCGGCGAACGGAAATCCGTTGTCCTGGAACATCGATTGGGCAGGACTCGTAACCGAAGACTCGGCGATGGGTGACGGCCAGGTCGTCGGCTGGGGGCAGCAACAACTGGTCGCGGCCGGCGACGAGCCACGATTCGTCGCTATCGGCATCTACCGGCCGCATCCGCCATGGTACGTACCGCAAAAATATCTGGACCTGTACCCGCTGGAGGACGTCGAGCTCCCCCGGGTCCTGGAGACGGATCTCGATGACGTTCCCGCTGCGGCGCTGATAGACGGCTATTCCGGGAATATGCCTCCGATGGCGTTGCACGACTGGATAGTCGGGGCGAATCTCTGGAAGGAAGGCGTGCAAGCGTATCTGGCGAGTCTCAGCTTCGCCGACGCGATGGTCGGGCGGCTACTCGACGCGCTCGATCGTAGCGGGAGGGCAGAGAACACGATCATCGTTCTATGGTCGGACCACGGCTGGCACCTGGGAGAAAAACTGCGTTGGCGCAAACAGACCGCCTGGGAAGAGTCGACGCGGATACCGTTCATCATTGTCGCGCCTGGGATCACCACGCCGGGCAGCCGAACGGACGAAGCCGTTTCGCTGATGGATCTCTACCCGACGCTGACCGAGCTGGCCGGCCTCGAACTACCGGGCCATGTCGAGGGGACCAGTCTGGTACCGCTGCTTCGGGATCCGGATGCGCCTTGGGATAAGGTAGCGCTAAGCACGTTCGGGTTCATGAATCACGCCGTCAGGAGCGATCGCTACCGGTATATTCGCTATTTCGACGGCTCGGAGGAGCTCTACGACCACGAGTCGGACCCACAAGAGTGGATAAATCTTGCAGCGGACCCGGACTTCTCGGATATTAAGAGCCAGCTCGCCGAGTGGCTGCCCAGCGAAAATGCGCCTGACGCGTACTATGACTACCTGATTGACGCCGGGCCGGGCAGCGCCGATCCGAGCTCGACGATCAGCGAATGAACACAGAGAGCGAGTATTCATCGAGGGGAATGGGTCAATGAGGAATACGATAGCCACTTCACTTCTAGCAGTCGTCGTCGTCTGCCCGGCGGCCACGGCACACCACTCGAAAGCGCCGTTCTATGATCTCGATACGATCAGTGAGATCGAGGGAGAGGTCACACGGATAATGTGGAGCAACCCGCATATCCGGTTCTGGGTCGACACGGATAGGGCCGGCGAGCAGGCGACGTGGGAAGTCGAATCGACGCCACCCGGTATCCTCGAGCGGCACGGCATCGGGCCGGACGTGCTGGCCGTCGGCCAGACGATACGGATAGCCGGCACACCGGGACGAAACGACATGCGCATCATGGATGTCACCAACATCCTGATGCCCGACGGGCGCGAAGTGTTGATTCAGCGTGACGCCGAGCCGCGTTGGTCGGACGAGACCATTGGCTGGGGCGCGGCCGGTTTCAGTGATGCTGATGTCGACGCGGCGAAAGCGCTCTCCAGCGGAATATTCAGGGTCTGGAGCCGAGATTTCTCAATTCAACGGGAGCGTTTCGGTAGATCGAGCTACCCGCTGACGGAAGCCGCGCAGGCGTTTCAACAGGATTTCGATCCCATTGTAGACAACCCGATCCCGGGATGTACGCCCAAGGGTATGCCATACATCATGAATCAGCCGTATCCGGTCGAGTTCATCGACGACGGCGATCGAATTCAATTTCGTATCGAATAGTACGATCTGATACGGACCATCCATATGACCGGCCAGTCGGAACCCGCGCCTAAGACTCCGCTGGGGTATTCGGTGGGACGCTGGGAAGGGAACAGCCTGGTCGTGTCGACATCGGCGATGCTGTCGCCTCACTTTAACGCCTTCGGGATCTTGCTGAGCGACGACGCGGACGTCGAGGAGCGATTCGAGTTGAGTCAGGACGAGGCACGACTGGACTATCGATTAACAATCACGGATCCAGTGACGTTTACGGAGCCCGTAACGCTGGACAGATACTGGCTCTGGCGCCCCGGTGAGACCATCAAGCCGTTCGAATGTGTCGAATAGCTTGCGGACGATACCAGACGCGTACTAGGAGCGGAGGAGGCTAGATCATGAGATTAGTCAGATGGAACATTGGCCTCGTCAGCGGGGTTCTGCTGCTGCCAGCCCCCGGTACCGCGCACCACGCGTTTACCGGTGTCTTCGACATGGACAATGTCGTCGAGGTCACGGGCGAACTAACCGAGCTACTCTGGCGCAACCCGCATGTGCGGTTCTCCGTTCGTACTGCCGAGGGAGAGACCTGGGAGATCGAGACGAACTCGGTCAGTATTCTCCGGCGCATGGATATCTCGTCCGAGATCATGAGTGTAGGCGATAACATCTCGATCGCCGGGTATAAAGCGCGGTCCGGCAGCCAGGACATGTGGGTCAACCACGTGCTGTTGGCGAATGGTCGGGAAGTCGTGACGCGGCCGGGCGTTGAGCCTTATTGGTCGGACAGCACGCTCGGCACGTCCGAAATCTGGCTGGCCGAGGGTACCGATGCCAGAGATTCCGAAGCCGGGGCCAGGGGGATCTTCAGAGTGTGGAGCACGCATTTTACGGGCCCGAGTCGCGATTTGTTCGAGTCGGACTTGCCGTTGACGGCCGCCGCCGCGGCTGTGCAGGCAGCGTTCGATCCGGTGGCGGACGACCCGATCGGCGACTGCAATCCCAAGGGTATGCCATGGATCATGTCGCAACCGTATCCAATGCAGATCATCGATCGCGGCGACGTCATCCTGTTCCACATGGAGGAATACGATGCCGTGCGGACGTTCTATATGGATCCCGAGACCGAGACCGATGACTCGCCAACGCGACTCGGCCGTTCGCAGGGGCGTTGGGTGGGAGACGAGTTGCACGTCACGACCCGACATATCGACTGGCCGTACTTCAATTCAAGCGGTATACGCCAGAGCGACGCCATCGAGTTATACGAGCGTTTCTCGCTGAGCGAGGATGGCAGTCGCTTGAACTATCGCTTGACGGCGACGGACCCGGCAACTTTTACGGAGCCGGTTGAACTCGACAAGGCGTGGATGTGGAGGCCGGGTGAGGTCGTCAGACCGTACGAGTGCACGCCGTCCGAATGAGGAGACCACCGTGTGGTGGTCGTAGGAGAATCATCGTGCGCATTCGATCGCTCGTTTGGTTGGCGCTTATCGGCAGCCTCGCCGCATCGGCTCAGACGAGCTCTGACTGGCCTACCTTCGGCGGTGCGTCCGGCGGGACACAGCATTCTCCTATAACCCAGATCAATACCGATAACGTCGGCGATCTCGAAGTCGCGTGGGTGCATCACTCCGCCGATCATTCCTGGCTGGAGGTCACGCCAATACACGCGAATCACATGCTCTATTACTGCACGCCGATGAATCGTGTGATCGCCCTGAATCCAGTCACCGGTGATGAGATCTGGCGCTACGATCCCCACGGGGACGATGGCGGGCTGGGCCTCATCGACGAGCCTCGACAGGCGGTCCGTTGCCGCAGCGTAGCCTACTGGGAGGCAGACGCGGCGCAACCCGATACACCGTGTCAGAAGCGGGTCTTCAAGGGCGATATCAACGGCAATCTGTATGCGATGGACGCCGACACGGGAGCGTCCTGCCGGGATTTCGGCGCCGGAGAAGGGCATCCGGGTTACGTATCCCATTGGGACTTCGACGGTAACGGCGCTGGCCCGCGCCACACGACGTCCGGACCGATTGTAGTCGGCGACATCGTCGTTGCGGCCGTTGGTGTCGAGGACAGCTTCGTCAATGCCAGCGACGGTTTCGTGCGCGGCTTCGACGTACGCTCAGGCGAGCTCGTCTGGGAGTTCAATCCGATTCCGGCGGAACGAATTAATGAAACCGGCGGTGCGAATGTCTGGTCGACGCTCAGTGCGGATATTGAGCGCGGCCTCGTCTTTCTACCGACGACGAGTCCCTCGTCGGATTTCTTCGGTGGCACGCGGACATTCGACATACCGTACGGGACTGCGACAGTGGCGCTGGCCGCTGCAACCGGTCAGGTTGCCTGGCACTATCAGACCGTTCATCACGATGTCTATGACTACGATTTACCTGGGCACCCGCTGATCACGACGATCCGGAGGGATGGCGGGACCCGCGACGTCGCAATTCAGCAAACCAAGT
>JAZFPW010000119.1:0-6341 GCA_036444815.1 Gammaproteobacteria bacterium | reverse complement strand
ACCTGAGGCAGACACTCGGGCTGTTCGCGAACCTGCGCCCGGTCAAGACCTACCCTGCTCTTGCCGCGGCGTCGCCGCTGAGGCCTGAGCGGCTGGCCGGCGTGGACATCATCGTCGTCCGCGAGCTGACGGGCGGCATCTATTTCGGCAAGCGTGGCCGGAGCGAGTCCGCGGCGTTCGATACCTGCGAGTACTCGGTCGCGGAGGTGGAACGCATCTGTCGTGTCGCCGGACGGCTGGCCCAGGAGCGGCGGCGAAAAGTGACGTCGGTCGATAAGGCGAATGTGCTGGAGACCTCACGGCTATGGCGCGAGACCGCAAACCGCGTGTTCGCTGCCGAATTCCCCGAGATTGAACTCGAACACCTGTACATCGACGCGGCCACGATGCACCTGTTGAGCCGGCCCGCGGACTTCGATGTCATGGTGATGGACAACATGTTCGGCGACATCCTTTCGGACGAGGCGTCGATGCTGGCCGGTTCGTTGGGGGTTCTGCCCTCGGCGTCATTGAGCGCGGCCGGGCCCGGTCTCTATGAACCGATCCACGGCTCGGCGCCCGACATCGCGGGCCAGGATATCGCCAATCCGTGTGGGGCGATCCTGAGCATCGGCATGTTGTTGAGACACTCCCTGGAGCTCCCGGAGGCCGCCGACGCCGTCGAGCGCGCCGTGCGCGACACGCTCGAAGCCGGCATACGGACCGCCGATCTCGCCGTGACTGTCGGCGAAAAGCCGACGGGCACGGCCGCGTTCGGCGACGCGGTGCTCGCTCGCCTCGCTCTCTGATCGAAATGCTTGACCTCGCAGCCCGTCTGCTATAATGTATTAACGCATTATTACATTAATACGACTTGGGTCAGCTATGAAGCTTCATCGGGGTATGGACGAACGAGCAGCCGCCGCAGCCGAAACGGGGCTGTATCAGGCCATTCTGAGCCTCCGCACCGAGGACGAATGTCGGAGATTCCTCACCGATTTGTGCACCCCGGCCGAGCTCGAGGCGCTGGTGGATCGCTGGGCCGTCGTTGCCTACCTGAATGACGGACTCCCTTACCGGAAGATTCATGCGCTAACCGGGGTATCCGTCACGACGATCGGCCGCGTGGCCCGATTTCTGACCGCCGGGAGCGGCGGCTATAGCACCGCCCTAGAGCGGCTCAATTCAACTTAGGAAGAGACACTGCCATGCCGGAGCAAGATGCACGCATCAAGATAGCCGTGCAAAAATCGGGTCGCCTGACCGAACACTCATTGGAGTTGCTGAGTCGTTGCGGACTTAGCTACTCGCGGGGCCCCAACGAGCTGATCTGCTACGGCGAGAATATGCCGGTAGATGTGCTGATGGTTCGTGACGACGACATCCCGAGCCTCGTGCAGGACGACAGTTGTGATCTCGGTATCGTCGGGTTGAATGTCGTCGAAGAATACCGACTCGGCCTCGAGATGACTGACGCGACATCGCTGTTTCGCCAGGTGTGCCTACTCGACTATGGGCATTGCCGCCTGTCCTTCGGTATTCCCGATGGCGTGAATTACGACGGTCCGGCGTCGTTGGCCGGCAAGCGGATCGCGACCAGCTATCCGAGAATCGTCAACGACTTTCTGCGACGCGAGAACATCGATGCGACCGTCGTCGAGTTCTCCGGGGCTGTTGAGATCGCGCCGGACCTGGGCAAAGCGGATGTGATCTGCGATCTCGTGTCGAGTGGCACGACCCTGCGGGCGCATCGGCTCTTTGAGGCTGGCACGATTCTCGATAGCCGTGCCGCACTGATCCAGACTCCCGTCCCGGTCCCGAGCGAGAAGGCTGCATGGGTTAAACGACTGCTGCAACGTATTGAGGGAGTGCAACAGGTTCGAGAGAGCAAATACATCGTGCTGCACGCGCCGCGGTCTGCATTGCACGCGATTCGCGAGCTACTCCCCGGTAGCGAGGCGCCGACGATCATGCCGCTCGAAGGGCGTGACGACAAAGTGGCCCTGCACGCGGTATGTCGCGAGAACGTTTTTTGGGAAACGCTAGAGCAACTCAAGGAAGCGGGCGCGAGCTCGATTCTCGTCTTGCCCGTAGAGAAGATGCTGGCGTAGTCGCAGCTGATGAAACAGGTCGTCTGGCAAGAACTGGATCCCGAAGGGCGCGAAGCGTTACTGCGTCGCCCTGCGCTGGCTCAAGACGAGCGACTGCAAGCCGAGGTCGCGCGAATTCTGGAACGCGTCCGGCGGGACGGCGATCGAGCGCTAACAGAACTGACCGAAGAACTCGACGGCGTCAGGTTATCGGCATTCGAAGTCGCCGAAGAAGAATTCGGTGCCGCGGAGGACGCTCTGACTCAAACTCAACGCGACGCGTTGGCTGCGGCAGAAAAAAACATCAGGACCTTCCACGAGGCGCAGCTGCCCGAGCCGATCGTCGTCGAGACCGCGCCCGGTGTCGTCTGTGAACGCGTGGTTCGTCCAATACAAAGCGTCGGCCTGTACGTGCCTGCGGGCAATGCTCCCCTCCCCTCTACCGCGCTAATGCTTGCAATTCCCGCTGCGCTGGCCGGTTGCCGGACCCGGCTGCTGTGTACGCCTCCGCAAGCCGACGGCCGTGCGGATTCGGCGGTCCTGACGGCCGCGAGATCATGCGGCGTGCAGCGAGTCTTCAAGCTGGGCGGCGCGCAGGCCATCGCGGCCATGGCTTACGGTACCGAGAGCGTGCCAAAGGTGCAGAAAGTATTCGGTCCCGGCAGCACATGGGTCACGGCGGCCAAAGCACAGGTCGCCCAGGATCCGCTGGGCGCCGCACGCGACCTGCCGGCTGGGCCCTCCGAACTGCTGGTCATCGCCGACGACACCGCGAACCCTGCGTTCGTGGCCGCCGACCTGCTGTCGCAAGCAGAGCACGGGCCGGACTCACAAGTCCTGTTAGTCACGACCAGTGCGGCCATTTGTGCTAGAACGCTAGCCGAGATAAAGACGCAGCAGTTGAGCCTGTCACGCCGCGAGATCGTCTCGCAGTCACTTCAATACTCCGTCGCGATCTTCGTCGATAACCTCGACACCGCGATCGAGATAGCGAATCTCTACGCGCCTGAACATTTGATCCTGCAGGTCGAGAACCCACGTGCCTGGCTCGATGGAATACAGGCGGCCGGCTCGGTATTCCTGGGGCCCTGGGCACCCGAGACCGTCGGCGATTACTGCAGCGGCACGAACCATGTTCTACCGACCTATGGTTTCGCGCGTTCATACTCGAGCCTGGGCGTCGACGACTTCCTGCGCTCGATGAGCGTCCAGGAATTGACGCCGGCAGGGCTTGCGGCCGTGGGGCCGATTGCCGAGACGTTGGCAGACCTGGAAGGCCTCGACGCCCACAGCCGGGCGGTACGACAGCGGCTGGATGTCCTTGCCGGCGCAGATCTCGGGAGTCGCTGATGAGCGGTATCCTGAAGCTGGCTCGCCCGGAATTGACCACCCTGCTGCCCTATATCCCGGGTGTCTACGAGCCGGGATACATTCGTCTGAACGCGAACGAGTCGCCGTGGCAGGCGCCCGGCGATCCGACCGAGCGCGGGCTCAACCTTTATCCGCCGCCGCGCCCGGTGTCGATCACCGAGCGGCTCAGCGAGCAATATGGGGTGTCCGCGGATGCGCTTCTCGTGACGCGCGGCACCAGCGAGGCCATCGACGTTCTGATTCGCGGATTCTGCGCCGCAGGCCGCGATCAAATTCTGATCTGCCCACCGACGTTCGACATGTACCGACTGTATGCAGGGATACAAGGCGCCGAAGTTCTCTCGGTGCCGCTGCTGAGAACCGAGAGCCCGGACGAGGATTTTGCACTCGATGTTTCGCGCGTTATAGAAAGGAGCAGCGATCGCACGAAGCTGATTTTTATCTGCACGCCTAACAATCCGACCGGGCGAGCCATGGATCCCGCAGACGTTGAGACCATTTGCCGTGCAGCCGAAGGTCGTTCGCTAGTCGTCATCGATGAAGCCTATCAGGAGTTCTCGGCTACGCAGGGCTTCGGTGAGCTGCAGACCCGGTATGACCATGTCGTGTTGCTGCGGACGCTCTCCAAGTTCGTGTCACTGGCCGGCGTGCGTTGTGGAGCCTTGATCGGCCGGCCGGAATTAATCGAGTTTCTCGGTAAAGTGCTGCCGCCGTACACGTTCCCGACGCCGTCGATTGAGCTGGTAATGGCTGCGTTGGCCACGGACTCGTTGCAGGTCTCGGTGGAACGTACTGCGCTACTGCGCGCCGAACGGGCGCGATTGGCCGACGCGCTGAAGGCGAGCCCGCTGGTGACAAAAGTCTGGCCGACCGATGCCAATTTCGTTCTGGTCGAAACGACGGATGGTCAGGGTTTCACGGAGCGTGCCCGCGGCGCCGGCATCCTCGTCAGGACCTTTCCCGCCGACCCGGTGTTGACCGACTGTGTGCGAATCACGGTTGGTCGGCCGGAAGACAATGATCGTCTTCTGCAGGCCGTCTCGAGTGAGGAGATCACGGATGGCGAGTAAAGTCTTGTTCATTGATCGTGACGGCACGTTGGTCGAAGAGCCGGAGGACAAACAGCTCGATTCCGTCGCCAAGGTTCGCCTGATGCCGGGTGTGATCCCTGCGTTGCTGTCATTCAAGGCCGCCGGTTACGAATTCGTTATCGTCAGTAATCAGGACAGGCTCGGGACGGCTGCGTTCCCTCAAACCGACTTCGACGCGGCGCACGAGCACGTGCTGCGGTTGTTCAATTCACAGGGCATTGCGTTCGCCGCCGAATTCTTCTGTCCGCACACGGCGGAGGACGCGTGCGTCTGCCGCAAACCACGAGCCGGTTTAATTCACGATTACCTGGCTACGTGCGACCTCGACCGGGAGAACTCGGCGATTATCGGTGATCGGGAAACCGACCTCGAGCTCGCAGCTAACGTCGGCTTGAAAGGATTCAAGGTCGCCTCCGATGGCACCGCCGCAGAGACCTGGGCCGACATCGCACACGTCCTACTGGATCAGCCTCGCCGTGCTGCCGTGACGAAACGGACGAATGAAACGAATATCCAAGTGGATGTAGACCTCGACAGGCCCAATCCGCCGCAGGTCAGCACGGGGATCGGTTTCTTCGATCACATGCTTGAACAACTGGGCAAACACGGCGGCTTCGAATTATCTGTTCGTTGCGTCGGCGACCTTCAGATCGATGAACACCACACGGTGGAGGATGTCGCGCTGGCGCTTGGAGAGGCGCTCAGGCAAGCGTTGGGAGACAAGCGCGGTATTCAGCGCTACGGATTCGTCCTGCCGATGGACGAAACTGAGGCGCAGGTCTCGGTGGATCTGGGCGGTAGGCCCTATCTCGTGTTCGACGGTGAATTTCCGCGAGATCGCGTGGGCGAGCTGCCTACGGAGTTGGTTCCTCATTTCTTTCGCTCGCTCAGCGAAACGCTCGGTGCTGCGATACAGATCCGCGTTCGGGGAGAAAACGCGCATCACATGGTCGAGGCTTGTTTCAAGGGTGTGGCACGGACCCTGCGACAGGCGATCGTCCGCGACGGTACGGAGTTACCGTCGACGAAGGGCGTGTTGTGAACGTGTCACCCGTCATCATCGCCAGTGGCGGTGCGAACCTCGCTTCATTGAAGTTCGCGATCGGGCGTCTCGGCGTAGACGCGCCCGTGACGGAGGACCCGGAGCGAATTCGCGACGCGAGCCATGTCTTACTTCCCGGTGTCGGCGCGGCTCGGGATGCGATGACGCGGCTCGATGCCGCGGAGCTGACGGCGTTGATACCGAAGTTGAGTCAGCCCGTGTTGGGAATCTGCTTGGGGATGCAGCTGTTGTTCTCCGGTTCGGACGAAGATCAGGCGGAGTGCCTGGGAATCATTCCGGGCCAGGCGTACCGATTCGCGCAGGATAGTTCGCTGCCTGTCCCCCAGATGGGCTGGAATCAGGTTCGGCTCAGCGCGTCGTCGAACCTGTTGAATGGCATCGAGGACGGTGGCTACGCTTATTTTATTCACAGCTACGCACTGCCCGAGGGCGACTACACGCGCGCGACGACAGAGTATGCCGCGACGTTCTCGGCGGTCGTCGAACAGGACAATTTCTACGGTACGCAATTTCATCCTGAACGCTCGGCTGGACTGGGCGCGCGCCTTCTCGCCAATTTCCTGGACCTCTAGTTCATGCAACTGCTGCCTGCGATCGATATCCGCGGGGGTCGCTGTGTACGCCTGCTCAAGGGAGATTTCGACCGGGAAACCCACTATGACGTCGATCCCATTGAGCTCGCGCAGCGTTACGCGGGGTTGGGAGCCAAGTGGTTGCACGTCGTCGACCTGGACGGCGCTGAGCGGG
>JAZFPW010000118.1:0-6983 GCA_036444815.1 Gammaproteobacteria bacterium | reverse complement strand
AGCCGCGCGCCAGTTCCGTGACGTAGCCTTCGTAACAGCCGGCGTAGCCGGCGTTGCTGGCGAGCCGTGAAGCGATACCCCACTCGTCTAACTCAGCAACGGTCGCGGCAACGTCACCGGGAATCCCTGCCACGACTCGACTCGATTGTCCGAGCTCGAACGGGAACGGAACCTCGGAGCCCATCAGCACGAGAAGCTCGACGCCTACATGATCCCTGAGTTGCTCCGCTAGAAAGTAAATCGGCGGAATTCCGACGCCGCCTCCGAGTGCCAGTATGGCCGGCCTCCCGGGATCGGGTTCGAAGCCGCGTCCGATCGGGCCGAGTACGCTGACGCTATCACCGATCGACCTTTCCGCAAGGCGCGCTAGCCCGCGACCGACGGGCTTATAGAGAAACTCGAGCCATCCCTGATCGGCGTTGGCGCGCATGATAGACAACGGTCGCCGCATCGGCGTGGCCGGATCACAAGTCAGGTGAGCGAAGCTCCCTGGACTGGCCCGCAGGGCGCAGCCAGGGGCTTTCAGCCGGACAATATACTGGTCGCCGGGATACGCTCTCTGAGAGAGAATCTGCGCTTCCTCGAGACAGATCGTGGCTCGATTCTCCGACGGCCTCAACGAGTTCTGCCGTGGTAATCGCGGACGTGCTCGTGAGCCAGCGCCAGAACGGCCATGCGCACAGCCATTCCGTTCGTCACCTGTTCCTGGATGACTGACTGAGGTCCGTCCGCGACGCTATCTTCGATCTCTACACCGCGATTCATCGGTCCCGGATGCATGACGATCGCGTCCGGCTTCGCCGTTCGAAGGCGTTTTTCGGTTAGACCGAAACGTTCGAAATACGCCTGCCGGTCCGGAATCGCCCGGAGCTCGGCAAATCGTTCCCGCTGAATTCTGAGTGTCATGACAACGTCTGTGTCGCGAATTCCGTCACCGAGATCAGTGCACCGTACCGCGCTCTCGAACCCGTCTCGTGGCAGCAATTCGGCCGGCCCGACAAGACGTATCTCGCGCACGTCGAATTTTGCTAAGGCTTCATAGATTGACCGAGCAACACGTGAATGTTTCACATCGCCGACGATCGATACGCACAGTCGGTCGATGTCTCCCTTGTGTTGCCGAATGGTCATCAAGTCGAGCAGTCCTTGTGTCGGATGTGACACGTCCGATTCCCCGGCGTTCAGAACCGACACATGTGGGTCGACGTGTCGAGCGATGTCTGCGGGGACGCCCGTGCTCGCGTCACGTACGACGAAGATATTTATCTGCATCGCCTGCAGCGTGTAGATCGTATCGACGATGCTCTCGCCCTTGGCACGCGCGGACGTATTCACGTCGAGATTGAGCACGTCGGCGCTCAGACGCTTCGCCGCCAGTTCGAAAGACGCACGCGTTCGGGTACTCGCCTCGAAGAACAGGTTCGCCACCGTCTGGCCTTGCAGGATCGTATCGTGAGGCGCCGGCTGGCCTACCGGAGTAAGGTAGCCGGTGGCGCAATCGATGATCTTCTCGATCTCGCTTCGCTCCAAGTCCGCGAGTGTCAGCAGATGTCGCAGCTGTCCCTGCTCGTTGATCTGTTCGACCGTCATCCGCTCATCCATTGCTCGGCGATCAGGCATGCAGCGTGGCTATCGACCCTTCCTTTCCGCACACGCGTCCTCAGTAACCCCGAGCTTCGAGCGTCCTTGAGCTCTGAGCGGGCGGCTCGCGACGTGAACGATTCGTCCACTGCGGCTACCGGCAGATCGTAGCGTTGCCGAAGTGCGGCCATGAACTCCTCGGCTCGCTCGGCCACGTCGCGGGCGAGCTCGGGACTCGGTAACCCTACCACCAGTTGTCCCGGGCGCCAGTCGTCGATGGCCCGGTCCAGTTCAGCCCACGGAAGTTCCCCGCTGACAGTCAACGTAGTCAGCGGCGACGCGGTGCGGGTCTGTAGATTGCCACTGGCGACCCCGATTCGCCGGAAGCCAAAATCGAAAGCGAGGAGGACGTCTGGGCTCCGGTCGCCGTTCACCGGAGCACGCCCCCGATCGGTTCAGGCATGTCCCGAGTAGCTTGACAGCTGGCTGATATCTACGCCCAGCAATGCGGCTGCAGCGGCCCAGCGTTTCTGAAACGGCGTATCGAAGATGATCGCGGGGTCGGCAGGAGCGCTTAGCCACGCATTGGCCGCGAGCTCTGCCTCGAGTTGTCCCGCTTCCCAGCCGGCATAGCCCAGCGCGACAAGTGCAGGCTGAGGGCCTTGCCCTTGCGCCATCGCGTTCAAGATGTCCTTCGACACCGTTACCTTGATCTCTGCGCTGCCGCCGTCGAGCGTCGACTCGTAATCGTCGTCGGATTGGTGCAGCACGAAACCCACACCGGGTTGTACGGGACCGCCACCCAAGACGGGCCGGTCCGCTTGCTCGTCGTCCAGGACATCGAACGAGAGTTGCCGGAAGACCTCCCCCAGCTGGATGTCCAGCGGCCGGTTAATAATGATACCGAGTGCGCCCTGATCGGAATGCTTGCACAGATAGGTCACGGTCCCGTTGAAGTTCGGGTCGCCCATCGCCGGCATCGCTATCAGGAAATGGTCTTGCAGCGTCCGCATATTGGCCCTCTCGCGCGGGGTAGAGATACGCGCCATCTTAACTGAGAGACTGCGCTGTCCGAAGCCTTTGACGGAATCGACGGGATTATGTCGGCTAGCCGCCGTCGAAGTCCCACTCATAGGCGAATCGAAGCACGTCATACTCGGCTCGGACGGTCGGAGGTAGGGGCTCGAACGGCGCGGCTAGCCGCAGGATCGTCAGTGCCGCCTGGTCGAGCGTCGTATTACCCGAGGACCGCCGAATGACGATATCTACGAGACGGCCGTCCGCGTCTATGGCCACCTCTAACGTCGGATTGGCGACGGCTCCCCGTTCCCGGGCGCGCGCCTGAGCGGGGAAGTTCACGGTGCCGATCTGCTCGACTCGACCGCGCCAGGCGTTCAAATACGTCGCGACAATCGATTCTCGGGTGCTCGCGCTCGCGAACAGCTCCCGTGGCGCGGCATTCGGTAGCTCAGCCTGCGTATCTACCTCCACCGCCAGCGTCGGTATCGACGGTCCGGCGATAAGTTGTGCTGCGGTCTGGTTGGCGTCTGCCGGATCGTCGTTCGGCCGGGGTAGCACGTCGAGTTGCTGCGGGGCGAGGTTGCGTGTCAGCAAGAGTTCGGCGCCGGGCGCGATCTCTCGTGGCCGGCCGTCGCTGATATCCATTCCGCTGGGATCTCCCGGTCTCGTGAGCGGACTATCGTCCGCTAGCGTTCTGGTCGGACGCTCGCCGGCTGCTAGTTCGCCGGACCCCGTCTGCGAACGTTGTGCCAGATAGTCGGCGTCCTCCGGAGGATCCTCGGGTTCGGGACTGTCTACAACGAGTGTGATCCTGAGTGTCGGCAGCGCGTCGCGGTCGCCCAGCGGGCCGGCCGTGAATGTGACACCGAGGATTACAACCCCATGAAACAGCGCCGCCACGAACAGCGTCGAGCTAAACCGATCGGTGGCACTCGCGCTCGCCGGATTCTCTCTCAATCTGTTCCGTCCTTGTCAGGTGGGCTCATTATAGCCAAATCGCCTCCTGTCGCCGGGCTTAGTCGGTCACGCATTGGCGCCGTAAGATCGAGCTCTCCGGTCGCGTCGACGCGCAACGCGTAGTCGATACCGAGTCTGCGCGCCACCTGGCGCCAACGGTCCGACCCGGCAACGAAGAGCGCCGTCGCGGCCGCGTCTGCCGTGACGCCATCGGCGGCAATCACCGTAACGGCCTGAGTATGGGTTACCGGGTAGCCCGTTCGGGGATCGAGTATGTGGTGAAGTCGCGTGCCGCCGTGGTCGTAGAACCGTTCGTAGTCGCCAGAGGTAAAGGCCGCTTCTCCACTCTCAAGCTCAATGACGCCGAGTAAGGCGGATTCGCGAGGATGTTGAATTCCTACTCGCCAGAGGCGTTCGTCCTGCCGTCCTCCGGACCGCCCGATTACCCTGAGATCTCCACCGGCATTGACGATAGCGTGATCGACTCCGCGCTCGAGCATCAGGCTAATCAGCGTATCGACGGCGGCACCCTTCGCGATACCGCCCAGATCGAGTGTTAACCCTCGCGAACTGCTCTCGATACGCAGGCCGTCGATCCGGAGCGATGCAATCCTCGTCCCAGCGTCCAGGAGCTCCGAGATATCGCCTGCGGATGGCGGCGGCCGCGGTACCTGCGTACTCGTGTGGAACCCCCAGAGCTCTACGAGTGCGCCAAGCCCGGGCTCGAAGAAGCCGTCGCTGAGCGCAGACAGCCGTTGCGCCTCGCCGATCAATGCCGCCAGTGGCGCAGTCACGAGCGCCGGCTCTCCTGAGTGCATGGCATCGTTCAGCTCCGCGAGCTGACCGGGTACCCACGCGTAGTAGTCCCGCTCGAAAGCACTGAGTACCGTCTCGATCTCAGCGACGATTGACTGTGCAGCGGCGGCATCCGCTTCGTGAAAACTGACGTCTACCCACGTACCCATGGCGTAGATACGTTGTTGCTTCAGCTCCGTTGGCTGGTCCGCGCAGCCGAAGATCAGCAGACCGCATAAACCCGATGCAAGCCGGATCGAGCGATTCACGGCGGCAGTCGGAACATCGCTATGCTTGAAGGTGACGATCTACAGCGTCGAAAAGATCATCCGCTACGCTCAGTCCGAACGCCCGGTCCAATTCGCGGATACCCGTTGGACTCGTGACGTTGATCTCGGTCAGATAATCGCCAATGACGTCCAGCCCAGCGAATACGATGCCCTTCGTTCGCAGGATCGGTCCGACACGGGAGCATAGCCAGCGGTCTCGTTTCGTCAGTTCACGGCCCTCCGCCTTGGCGCCCATGACGAGATTGCCGCGGCTTTCGCCTGGCGCAGGAATCCGCGCGAGTGCGTGCTCGACGGGGTTACCGTCGATGAGGAGTATTCGCTTGTCGCCTTCGCTGATTTCCGGGATATAGCGCTGCGCAAGCGTAAACTTGGAACCATTGTCGGTGAGCGTCTCCAGGGTGACGTTGGTATTGGGATCCCCTAGCGTCACGATGAAGACCGATCGCCCACCCATCCCGTCCAGCGGTTTGACGACGATCTTCTGTTGCTCCGCCAGGAAGGCTCGGAGTTCGTCGAGATCTCTGGAAATCAGGCTGGCCGGGGCGCAATCGGGAAACCACGAAGTGTATGCCTTCTCATTGATATCTCGAAGGCTCGCTGGTCTATTGATCACCAGTAATCCACGCTCCTCCGCCAACTCGAGGATATAGGTCGTGTAGATGTACTCCATATCGAACGGCGGATCCTTGCGCATCAGCAGCACATTCAACTCTTCCAGGCCACCGACCCACTGCTCGCCGGACTCATACCAGCGGCTGGTGTCGTCATAAACTTTTATCTGCAGGCCACGTCCCAGCGGAGCTCCGTCCCGAACGGCCAGGCCATCCTGGCGAAAATAAATCAGCGTCCAGCCCCGGTTCTGGGCAGCGAGGAGCATCGCGAGGGTCGAGTCCTTAGCAGGCTGAATGCCGTCGATCGGGTCCATGACCACGCCTAGCAGCCGTTGGGTGTCGGTCATCCGGTCTCCTTTCTGAAGATGCGTGCCGGATCGCAGTTTCGCCTCAGAGAACGCAGCTACTATACGCCGAGCCGCTAAACCGGGTGGCGATGGATGGCCGTAACCGAGCTCCGAGGAGTTCCGCCTTCATCGCCGCCCGACGAGTCACTGAAGTTCATTGGAAGGCATGATGCCAGTATGTAAAATGGCGCCTTGGCCTAGTGGTCCAAAAGTTATTGTTGTTGCCGGCTCACATCTTAAGCGTCCGTTGAGGAGGAACGCGTGTCGAACGGAAGTGCTGTCGCGCCAAACAATAACCTAGCTGGGTTAAAGGTCCTGGTCATCGACGATAGCAAGACGATCCGTCGGACGGCGGAGACGCTTCTCGCGAAAGAGGGATGTGTGGTCTTCACAGCCGTAGACGGGTTCGACGCCCTGTCCAAGATCGCTGACCATCATCCCGACGTTATCTTTGTCGACATCATGATGCCTCGGCTCGACGGTTATCAGACCTGCTCGCTAATAAAAAACAATAAGGTCTTCAAAGAGACTCCGGTCATCATGCTGTCAAGCAAAGACGGGTTGTTCGACCGGGCCCGGGGGCGACTCGTCGGTTCCGAGCAGTACTTGACGAAGCCCTTCACCAAGGATGAGCTTCTCGACGCGATCCGGAGTCACACGTCCAGATGAGTTCGCGCAGCGGGTAGTTGACTATGGCGCTAGTAATGATCGTCGACGACTCGCCTACACAGGTCCAGATCATGAAGAGGGCTCTGGAGAAGCACGGCTTCGAGACGGTCTCTGCAGCCAGCGGCTCCGAATGCATTACTCTAGCGAGAGAGATGCGCCCGGACCTGATCCTGATGGACGTGGTCATGCCGGGCGTGAACGGGTTCCAGGCTACGCGCGCCCTGACCCGAGACCCGAGCACTCAGTCCATACCCGTGGTGATGGTGACGTCGAAGAGTCAGGAGAGTGACCGAATCTGGGGGATGCGCCAGGGTGCGGTGGACTATCTCGTCAAGCCGGTAACTGCCTCGGCTCTCGTCGCGAAAGCTCAAGAGGTATTGCGTAGATCCGCGGGAGGTCTTGTTTGACGCTCAGCGAGCTAAGCGACAGGCCTTTCGATCTGCTGGTAGCCCTGGAGCAGCGAGCTCGCGTTGTGATTGCGAAGCGTGAGGGCCGGGAAGAGCAGGCCGAGGAGTGGATCGGCGTCGGGTTCAAGTTAGGGCAGGATCGATTCGTCGCCGCGCGGAGCGACGTTCGAGAGGTACTTTCGGTTCCACACGTAATGACCCGTGTTCCGGGCGCCCAGTCCTGGCTTCGCGGTATCGCTAGTGTGCGAGGACAGCTCATTACCATCGTCGATCTTAAGGCGTTTCTTGGCGGCGGCGTCTCCATGA
>JAZFPW010000117.1:0-2329 GCA_036444815.1 Gammaproteobacteria bacterium | reverse complement strand
CCATGCGGAGTTCGACCTTGGGTTCAGGACCTGTCGCGTCGTGGCACTGATCGTGTGGCCGTAAACCTTTTCCTCGATAGGAGGCGGGTGGCCGTCCCTGCGGGCGGCTCTCCCCGTGAGGTTCACTCACCATAAATGGTGAGCTGTGCACCGTGATTGGCGACGAAGACAGCGAGCAGGCTTGCAGGCTCGGTCGTGCTCGCGTTCTCGCTGACCAGGTGCTCGCTACCGGGCGGCTCGAAGAAGCTCTCGCCGGTCTTGTAGACCTTGGCCGGGCCGGTCGCCGAGTTTTCCGAACGGATCACGCCCGACAGCACGTAAGCGAAGACGCTGCCGGCGTGACGATGCTTGGGCGACTTGCCGCCCGGGGCGTACGTCACGACCACGGCCGTGAGGCTGTTGCCCGGGACGTTCGGCAGCTTCTCCGCGAATACCGACCTCACCTGGACGCCCGGATCGTCGCCTGCTGCCGCCGACGGTGCGCTGGCGAACGGGAAGAGTGTCGCGAGGACGGCGGCCAGGGCCGCGGAGACGAGCTGGGCTCGACGGATGTTCGAGAAGATCTTGGTCATCGTCTGTTTCTCCATCGGCGTGTCAGGACGCCGCGTTGGCGGTTTTCACTTGATGCAACGAACGGAAGCTGATCGCGATCCGGAGTCCGAGAAGCGGGAGGCCGGTGTCAGGCCCTAGTTGGTAAGCAGCGCTTTGAAGCCGTCACGCCACGATCCGTGGGCAAGCTGCCATCCGAGTTCGCGTTTCGCCTTGGCGTTCGACGCGCCGCGCTGTTCGGTCATCAGATAGACCGGCAAAGGGCCGACCGCTTCGAGAGCCGCCGTTTCCGATATTCGCTCGGGTGTGGGCGCGGATAGGAGCTCCGTATACATGGGTAACCATTCGCTGACCGGTGCGGGTGCGTCGTCGACAATGTTGTAGATACCCGGTGCCCCATGTGTAAGCGCATGGACAGTTGCCGCAGCGGCGTCATCGATGTGAATGAAGGAGTAGGTTCCAGCGCCGCTACCAATAATGGGCATTTGGCCGTTGCGGACACTCTCGGCAACATAGCCGCCGGGCGCATAGTACGTGCCCGGTCCATAGAAGTGGCCGTAGCGGAGCACGATTCCTACAATCTCGTCCGCCGAGAGAGTCTGACGCTCCAGCTCGGCCACTGCCGCGACAACAGACTTAACCGGCTCCGGTGCGTCGAGATAGAGCGGCGTGCTCTCATCCGTCAGGCCGTTGCCTCCTGGTGTACATAGAAACGAGATGCTTTGGGCAATGAAACGCTGGGCGCCGGCGGCCTGCGCCGCCGCCACGAGTTTGCGGGTACCTTCGATGCGCAGCCGATTGGTCTCCGCAAAGGGGTCTCGTGCAGTCGCGCCAAAGCTCGTGAGCTGGTGGATGATGACTTCAGGCGCTGCGCGCTTGGCAATGTCGTTGAGCAGCGCAACGTCGAACACGTCGCCTAGCACGGGTGCCGCACCCATGGCCTCGAGACCGCGAACCTTTTTGGGGGCGCGCGTCATTGCCACGACTTTGTGCCCCTCTTTGACGAGCATCGGCACGAGGGACCGGCCAATCGCGCCGGTGGCACCAGCCAGAAATACGTTCATCGAGGCCTCCGGTCTTTACATCAACGATGAGTGGGTGACCTGGAACCCGTGCCTGCCCCGCTCTTTTTTACCCGCGTAAGGGTCCAACGTCAAGGGTTCTGAAAAAGGGGTCGGGAGTCTTTTTATCGCTGGGATCATCGGCCGGGGGCTGATCCGCCGCATGACAGACGTTTTTCGGTTCGGGATGTTCTCAACGACCCGCTCAACACACCACCCCTTTCGCCCTTCGGGAACAACGCATTTGTAGGTTACCCCCGGTGCCCGCTTCGTCTGGCCCGACAGGTACTCCACGCTCCTGACGTCGGGATGATATTGGGGAATACGGGTAAGGTCCTCAATCGCATCCCATACCTTTGCGACTGGGACGTTGATGTGGATTTCGACCTTCCATTGAGGTCCTCTTTTCACGCATCTCCTCTGCTCGCTTCTTCGGGGTCGTTTCCAGCGTCCCAGTGCCGCCTAACGGATGGCCGTTCAGCGACCGGCGTACCTGGTCCGCTGCAACGGCAGGTTAGACCGCTCCCGACTCCTCCGCGTCACACGCGCCCATTCGGTCTACCGTCAGTAGTAATTGCTGCGAGAAGAAAGGCTCCGGCGGCGGCAGCAAAGACGGAGAAATCCAAGGGTGCCTTGACCCCTAGGGCGATCGTCATCGTCAGGGCGAACGACAAGAGCAGGAGTCCACTTGCGAGGGCGAACCACCGCAGCCTCCAGCC
>JAZFPW010000116.1:0-2184 GCA_036444815.1 Gammaproteobacteria bacterium | reverse complement strand
TCGGCCGTCGCCGTCGCGTCCCAATTCTCGACGGTCTCCGAGACGATTTCGCTCAACGGTTGTCGGTAGGTCTCTACGAGGTAGGTGATCAGCTCCCGCAGCCAGCGGTTGAGCCGCTCATTGACCTCGGAGTCCTGCTGCAGCCTCTGGCCGATGTTGCGCAGCTCGCGCTCCAGGCCAACACGAAGCGCTGAGGCCGGATCGCTCAACGCGTCGCCGAGATAGCCTCTGCTGCGCTGCCATAAGTCATCGAGAAAAGCTTTGACGGCTGGATGCCGTAAGAACTCGTCCCGCAGGATCTGGCCCCGTTCCCTGATGACGGGGTCTTCGCTGAGCGCGGTCTTAAGATCTCGCAGCCGCTGGGTGAAATCGGCACGGGCTGAGTGCTCCGGGTCGGCGTCGACCTCATCGAGAATGCGCTGCAGTTCGCCGACCAGCTGGTCGAAGATTTCCTCATCGACAAACTTGGGTAGCCACCACGGGCTGCGGTCCTTGATACGCTCGCGGATTCTGTCCTCGTTCGCACTCAGTTGGCTGCGGCCGACCTGCACGAGCTGATCGACCAACGACTCGGCGTAGTTGCCGGAAGTAAACACATCCAAGAGGACGCCCAGGCCAGCACTGGCGGACGCCTGTTGCAGCGCACCGCGAAGGCCGTCGCGCAGGGACTGGCGAAGCTCGGCGCTATCGACGGCGCCGATCAGCCAATCCAGCGCTATGCTCAGGTCCCTGCTGACGAGGCGTGAATTGTCCCCCTGCGTGAGCCAAACGCCTAGCCTCCCGGCGAGATCGGCCCGCGACAGTCTTGGCAGCACAGCGTCCTTGGTCAGGAAATGATCACGAATGAAGCGGGAGAGCGCCTGGCCGATGTCGTTCTTCCGCGAAGGCACGATCGCCGTGTGCGGAATCGGCAGCCCGAGCGGACGGCGAAACAACGCGGTCACCGCGAACCAGTCGGCCAGCGCGCCGATCATTCCTGCCTCTGCAAACGCCGCGACCACGCCGAGCCGTGGATGGGCAGTCATCAGGAGCGTCGTGGCGACGAACAAGCCGGCCATGCCGAACAGCAGGCCGGTAGCGATCCAGCGCATGTGCGCAAGGCGCCGCGCCAGCACGGCCTCCTCGGCGTTCATCGAACCGCGGCCGCGATTTCCGCTTGTATCGATTCTGCGGCTTGACGCGGGCTGCCCGCGTCGCGTATCGGTCGGCCGACGACGATATAGTTCGCCCCGTTCGCGAAGGCCTGCCCGGGCGTCACGATACGCTTCTGGTCGTCTGCAGAAGTGCCGTCCGCCGGGCGAATTCCCGGGCTGACGATCAGCAGCTCCGGCCCAAGCGCCTCACGTAGATCGGCGGCCTCGAGCCCCGACGCGATCACCCCATCGCAGCCGGACGCCCGCGCCTGCTCGGCACGTCTCAACACCAGCGTCTTGACGTCGACGTCGATCCCCATCAGCGTCAGATCGTCTTGATCGAGGCTCGTCAATACCGTGACGGCCAGAATTCTCAGCTCGGGACCCTTCTCGGCGGTGGCAGCCTGCATGATGGCTGGATCGCCGTGGACGGTCAGGAAGGACGCCCCCCATCCCTGCAGCCGGCGCACGGCTGCCGAGACCGTCGCGGGTATGTCATAAAATTTCAGATCGGCGAAGATCTGCTTGCCCTGGTCCTTGAGCCACGCCAACAGATCGAAGTACTCGCCCGACATCGCCAGCTCGAGGCCGATCTTGTAGAACTCGACGGAGTCACCGAGCTCGTGCACGAGGGCGCGGGCACGTGCCGCGTCCGGAACGTCCAGCGCGACGATTAGGCGCTGTCGTGCGGGTATGGGCGCGGCGCGGCGGATGGAGGCGGCAGACACGGCCCGCATTCTAGCAGAGAGGCCAACGAGGCCGGCGTCTACGCCATGATCCGGACGGCCGACGCGAGCCGTGTTCTACAGATCCTCGTGGGTCTGCAGGGCGAAGCGATCGGTCATCCCGGCGATGTAGTCGGCCACGACCCGGGCGCCGCCGGCGAGTCCCTCGGTCTCGTGACGTTCGTTCGCCCGATCGGCGTACTCGGTCGGCATCCGCTGGTAGTCATCCAGAAAAACCTCGAAGAGCTTCGACACGATCTCCTGCGCCTGCCCCGTCATCTTGCTGACTTTCGGATGGCGATAGAGATGCTCTCTTAAGAATTGCT
>JAZFPW010000115.1:0-2932 GCA_036444815.1 Gammaproteobacteria bacterium | reverse complement strand
CAGTCCGCATAGCTGATCAATGGCGTCGGGTCGTCCGCGCTCCGCATGGCCACGATCACGCAGTGATAGCGCGCCCCCCGCCGATCGTCGGGTGTCTCGGTCAGGGTGTCGAGCAGCTTAGCCACATTGGCTTGAGCGTCGGCCGAAGGCCCAGCGAATCGCGCCGAATGAATTCCCGGAGCGCCCGCCAGCGCATCGACGGCCAGGCCGGAATCGTCCGCGATCGCAGGCAGCCCGGTTTCGAGCGCGGCGTGCCGGGCCTTCAGTAAGGCGTTCTCGACGAACGTCGAGCCCGTCTCCTCCGGCGAACGAACGCCCAGCTCGCCCTGGGCGACGACCTCGATTCCGGAGTCGGTCAGCAGTGCCTGTATCTCGCGTAACTTCCCGCGATTGCCGCTGGCCAATACCCACCGGCTGGGTATGGCGGTCACGCCTCGAGCACCGCTCTTTGGGCTTGCAGCAACTCCTCGATACCGCGGCCGGCCAGGTCCAGTAACTGGTCGAGCTCGGTGCGCAGAAACGCGTGCCCCTCGGCCGTGCCCTGGATCTCGATCAAGCCGCCGGCTTCGTTCATGACGACATTCATATCGGTCTCAGCCTCAGCGTCCTCGGCATAGTCGAGATCGAGGACGGCCGTGCCGTCGTAGAGGCCTACCGAGACCGCGGCGACCTGGCCGTGAATCGGACTCTGGGTCAGGTCTCCCTGTTTGACCAGCTGCTGCGTCGCCAGCACAACCGCGACGTAGCCACCGGTAATCGCTGCCGTCCGTGTGCCGCCGTCTGCCTGCAGCACGTCACAGTCCACGGTGATCGTGCGCTCGCCCAACGCGGAGCGGTCGATCACGGCGCGCAGGCTGCGGCCGATCAGTCGCTGGATCTCCATGGTCCGGCCACTTTGTCTGCCGCGAGCGGCTTCACGAGGATTCCGCGTATGGGTCGCGCGCGGCAGCATGCCGTATTCCGCGGTGATCCAGCCCTCGGACTTACCCTTGAGGAAATGAGGTACTTTGGACTCCACCGACGCGGTCGCGAGCACCCGCGTTTCGCCGACTTCGACGAGCACCGAGCCTTCCGCGTGCTGAGTGAACTCAGGCGTCAAGCGAATCGTGCGCATCTGATCTGCGCTGCGGCCGCTGGGGCGCATCTTATCCTCCTGATCCGTTGGCTCGTTGTCGCTGACGAACTCTTATTAATCGACACTGCCGGCCGAGCGACCCTGGCAGTCTGCTAGGGTAGCAAGTTGTGGGCTAACCTACCCACCTCAGTGCGGCGGCGCTCGTATTGTCACTGTGCGGGGCGCACTTTGCGACCGCAGATTCTCCGAGCGTACGCAGTAGGTCCACCGTGGACGCAGACTGGTCGGCGACGACCTGGCCGATCTCATCGTCGTCGACGCCGGACCACAAGCCGTCGGTGCAGGCCAAAAGGAAATCGCCAGGCAACAGCTCTTTTTTCGCCGTGATGCTCATATTGGGCATCGCGGCGGCGCCACCGAGGCAGCACTCGACGAAGTTGCGCAGCGGATGCTCGGTGATCTCTTGTTCGCTGATCAGGCCCTGGTGTAGCAGCAGTTCGACGTGACTGTGGTCGCGCGTGCGTTCGAAGATCGTGTCGCCTCGAATCTGGTAGATGCGGCTGTCGCCGACGTGCGCCCAGTAGGCGCCTGACTCCTGGACGAGACACACGGCACAGGTCGCGCGCGGGCTGTCATTGAGCACCAGCCCGCTGCCCAACGCGACCACGGCATCGTGCGCTCGCGCGAGCGCAAGTGTCAGGAACCCTTGCGGGTCGAAGACCGGATGCGGGACGTCGAAAAAGGCCTCTTCGAGCACCTTGAGCGTGACCTCGGCCGCCCGTGCGCCGTCGGCATGACCGCCCATTCCGTCTACTGCCGCCAATAACACGGTCGTCTCGTCGGAGATGACCGTCACCCGGTCCTGATTTTCCTTGCGGTCGCCCAGCAAGCTGATTTGTGCTGATTCGACATTCAACAGCTAAAACTCGTGCCACTCTCCCGCATATCTTAGACTTAAACCTTTCACCGTGTCTGGACCCCAATCACGAACTCAGACAATGCCGAGCAGCATGACAGGTTTCGCGAGCGAGGAAATCCTGGTCGAGCCTCACCGGCTCGTCTGGGAAGTGCGTAGCGTTAATCATCGTTTTCTGGATGTCGGTCTGCGTCTGCCGGAGGAGCTGCGTGCGCTGGAGCCACGTTGCCGGGCACTGGTCGGCGCAACGCTGCGCCGTGGCAAGGTGGACTGCACGCTGAAAATCTCCGCGGCCCGGCAACCGGCTACCGCCGCTTCGCTTCAGGGGGATGTGCTCGACGGCCTGAAGGAATACGAAATTCAGGCGCGGCAGAAGTTCCCCGACGCGAGACAACTGACAGTCGGCGAAATCTTGCGCTGGCCGGGGGTGTTCGAGGGAGACTCGGCGGCGCTGACCGCGTTGGAGGACCCGATTACGGAGGGGTTCTCCCGCGCACTCGAATCCTTGAGCGCCTCGCGGCAGCGCGAAGGTGAGCGCCTCACCGAATTACTTTTCGAGCGTTGCGACGCGATCGCCGAGATCGTCGCTGCGATCGCACCGCGGATACCGGAGGCGCAGGAGCGTTACCGGGCGAAACTGATGGAACGGCTGGAACGCCTGAACGTCGAGGCGGATCCCGGACGGCTGGAGCAGGAGCTCGCCTTGCTCGCTCAACGCCTGGACGTCGCCGAGGAGCTGGATCGGCTCGGCAGTCACGTCAGCGAGATCCGCGATGTCTTAGGCCGAGACGAGCCCATCGGCCGGCGGCTCGATTTCCTGATTCAGGAGCTCAACCGCGAGGCCAATACGTTGTCCTCGAAGTCCCAGGATGAGGAGCTGACCCGCGCGGCCGTGGAGCTAAAGGTCCTGATCGAACAGATGCGCGAGCAGGTGCAGAACC
>JAZFPW010000114.1:0-2525 GCA_036444815.1 Gammaproteobacteria bacterium | reverse complement strand
GTCTGGGCTCAGCGTGACGCGAGTGTCGGGCGATCGTCTAGCCGATAGACCGTCAGCTCCGACACGGGCGCATGCAACTCGACCCACAGCTCTAAGGGCTCAGCGGCGAATATGAGCTCCGCGCTCGCCGGAACGACCCGCCAGCTACCGGCCGCGATTTCACGATCGAGCTGGCCACTGTCCCAGCTCGCGTAACCGGCGTACAGGCGTAACGTCAGCTCAGTGTCGGCGTCGACGACCGCCTGACTCAGAAAATCCGGAGTGGCGCCGACGTACACATCGTCGACGATCGGGTCGAGGTCGATCTCGCCGCTATCAGGGATTCTGACGAGTGTGACGAGATTGGCCGGCGCGACCGGGCCACCGAAGTAGATATGGCCCGTGTAGTCGTCCGGGATAGGCACGGCCGTGAAGAACTCGACTGCGTCGACCCAGGTCGGGCGGTTGATCGCAACGCCGACGGCGCCGTCCGCGCCGTAGTGTAGTAGCAGGATGACCGTCTCGGAAAATCTTGGGTCCCGGAGCTCGTCCGTCGCTACGAGCAGCGTTCCGGTTGCCGGCGTCACAGCGAACACCGGGCTAGCGCCGAGCACGACCAGCAACAATGCGGCGATCGATTTCATCCTGCCATCATACCCGCTGCCACGTAGTCGTGCTCCAGCGAGAAGTGATGTCAATCCAGTACGTGAGTCAGCAGGCCGTCGGCGAGCTTGGGCTCGAACCATGTGGACTTCGGCGGCATGAGCTGTTCGGCATCGGCCACGGCCATCAGCTGCTCCATGCTCGTGGGGAAGAGCGCGAATGCGACCGCGGCGTCGCCGTCATCCACCCGCCGCCGCAGCGCGTCCCGGCCACGGATGCCGCCGACGAACTCGAGGCGGGCGTCGAAACGTGGATCTCCGACGCCGAGAATTGGTCCGAGTAGCTGGTCCTGTAGCAGGCTCACATCCAGCCGGGCGACCAGGTCTCGCTCGGGTATCAGCTGTTTGTGTAGCGTGAGGTCGTACCACTGCCTGTCGGCATACATGCCGAAGCTACCCGGCTTGGCGGGTGTGACGGGGCTGTCGCGGGTCTCGACGTCGAATCTCTCACTCAAGCGGCTCAGCAGTTGTTGCGGCGACAGGCCGTTCAGATCTCTGACCAGCCGGTTGTAGTCGAGAATTTTCACTTCATCGTGAGGGAAGACGACGGTGAGGAAAAATTCGGCGCTGCGCGGTTGAGCCGCGGAGCTCGTCGCGGAGCGCTCGGCGGCGACCCGTGACGCGGCTGCGGACCGGTGATGGCCGTCGGCGATATAGATCGCGTCCATCGCGTTGAAAGCGTCGGATAGCGTCTCTACGACGTCGGGCTGATCGATTCGCCACAGCGTATGGACGACATCGTGTTGCCCGGTCACGTCGAGGGTCGGGGCCTCTTGCTTGACCTCGTCCAGCCGGGACTTGATCGTGTCGTCGGCCCGATAAACGCTGAGTACCGGGCCCGTCTGCGCGTTCAAGCTGGCGATATTGCGAACGCGGTCAGCCTCCTTGTCGGGCCGCGTGCCCTCATGTTTGCGTATGCGGTTGGCGTCATAGGCCGCAACAGAGGCTGTCAGGGCCACGCCGGTCTGCTCGTGCTCACCCGTCCGCATTCGGTAGACGTAATAGCCTGGGCTCGGATCCCGGATCAGGAGCCCGAGCGCGGTCAAGCGTTTTAAATTCTCCGCACCTCTGGCATACACGTCCTGCGAGTAGGGGTCCGTATCGGACGGTAGATCGATCTCGGGTCGTGAAATCCGCAAAAAACTATTCGGGCGCCCGGCGACCAACTCGCGGGCCTCCGCCGTGCTGACCACATCATACGGGGGCGCGACGACAGCTGCGGCGTGCTCGGCCTCCGGTCGTAGCGCCGCAAAAGGTCTTACGAGAGTCATCATGTGGTGATTATAGAACGGCCGAACGTCGCGTCGGCGACCGGGGCCTCTCCTCCGCGTAACACATCGGCGGTGCTCAGGGATGAAGTCGTATGCGCCCTCGCCGCGAACTTTATCGAATTCTCAAGTATGCTAGCGATCTTTTGGGCCATCGGTTACTCCGATCCGTGAGAGTCATCCTCGAATGATTGCGCCACGGGGACGCCAAAAAGGCAACCGGCGAAAATTTATTACGGTGCTCGTGATAGCGAATTCGCGCCCGTCGCGGAGAACGATATGTCGAAGACGATGACGAAGGATCAACTCTTTGAGCTCGTGGGCCAAGAGATTGGGACTTCCGAGTGGTTCGTTATCGATCAGGAACGCATCGACAAGTTCGCCGACGTCACGGAGGATCGGCAGTTCATCCACGTGGACCCCGAACGTGCGGTGGCCGCGGGTCTCGACGGCACGATCGCTCACGGCATGCTGACCTTATCCCTGATTGTGGGTTTCTGTAAGGACTTCGCGCCCGCGCTGGAAGGCTCGAAAATGGTCATTAACTACGGTTTCGACAAAGTGCGGTTTGCCGCGCCCGTCAAGGTCAATGACCGGATCCGCGCCGTCGCGAAAC
>JAZFPW010000113.1:0-3490 GCA_036444815.1 Gammaproteobacteria bacterium | reverse complement strand
GCGCCGCCGTCTGCCCACAGATCGATCCCGGCGATGTCCACGTCGGGCGGCGGCGATTCTCGCGCTATCTTGGTCGCTTCGTCCACCTCGGCTTGCGCAGCATCCTCAAGCTCCACCAGAGCCGCCTCCTCGACGTCTACCGAGAGTAGCCGTTCGCGAAATAGCGTCAGCGGGTCGCGCGCAAGCCAGGCCTCGACTTCGCCGTCGGGCCGATACTTGCCGGGATCGGCACGGGAGTGGCCACCGTGCCGGTAGGTCTTGGCTTCGATCAGGCTCGGCCCACCACCGCGGCGGGCCTGGTCGACTGCCCGTCTGGCCGTGTGATAGACGAGCTCGACGTCATTGCCATCGATTAGCACGGGCTCGAGTCCATACGCACCGGCACGATCGGCGGCAGGATGCTCGACGGCCGTCACCTCGCCGATAGCGGTGTACTCCATATACAGGTTGTTCTCGCAGACGAACACGACCGGCAGCTTCCAGATCGCCGCGAAATTCAGCGCCTCATGGAACGCGCCGATGTTGGTCGTGCCGTCGCCGAAGAAACACGCGGCCACCTGGTCGGTGCCGCGATACTGCGCCGACCATGCGGCGCCGGCCGCGATCGTCAGGTGGGCGCCGACGATGGCGTAAGACCCCATCGCGCCGTGCTCGACGCTGGTCAGATGCATGGAGCCACCCTTGCCGCGCATCAGGCCGCAGGTCCTGCCCATCAGCTCGCCGAGGATGCCGACCATGGACGCACCCCGTGCGAGCGTGTGATTGTGCCCTCGATAGGTGCAGAACGTGTAGTCGTCGGGACGCAACGCCTGGCCGACGCCCGCGGCCACGGCCTCCTGCCCGAGTGAGAGATGGCTCGTCCCCTTGACGAGGTTCTGCATGAACAGATCGTACGCGCGCTGCTCCATGTAGCGTGCCCGGAGCATGGTCCGATACAGCGCCAGGCGCGTCTCCCGGTCGAGCGGCGCCAGGGCGCGGACCGTCGTTCCGGTCGCCGTCACCGTCGTCGCGTCCGCCTCGTGTTTCTTCGTCACCACGCTAGTCGCACCGTTAGTATTGGTTGGCGATAAACAGTTCTTGCGCCGGGAAGAGCGTGATAATTCTGCAGCCGTCGGGCGTGACGACTACCTCTTCTTCGATTCGCGCGGCACCGTTACCGTCGGCGGCAGGACAGTAGGTCTCCAGCGCGAAGACCATGCCTTCGTGAAGCTCGACCGGATATTCCAGCGAGTTGAGGCGGCTGATGATCGGGCGCTCGTGCAACGCGAGCCCTAAGCCGTGCCCGAACTGCAGGCCGAACGCCTCCATCTCATTCGCGAAGCCGAACTCCGGCGCTTTAGGCCAGAGTTTGGCGATTTGGTCGGTCGTCACACCGGGCTTCACGATCTCGATGGCGACGTCGATCCATTCGCGGGCGTGCCGATACGCGTCCTCTTGAGCCGGCGTCGACGAACCGACGTTCAGCGTACGGTAGTAACAGGTGCGATAACCCATATAGGACTGGATCACGTCGAAGAACGCCTGGTCGCCCGGTCGGTACATCCGGTCGGTAAAATTATGCGGATGCGGGCTACAACGTTCCCCGGACACGGCGTTGATCGCCTCGACGTCGTCCGAACCGGCGTCGTAGAGCTGCTTGTTGGCGAGGGCGACCATCTCATTCTCGCGCGCGCCCGGCTTCAGCGCCTCGGCGATGACCTGATAGGTGCCGTCCACCATCGAGGCAGCGGAGTTCAGCAACACGATTTCGTCCATGCTCTTTATCTGACGAGCATTCAGCATGACCTGTTGGCCGTCGCGCACGTCGAGTCCCGCCGCCTGCAGTGCGAACATCATCGGCGGTTCGCACAGATCCACGCCGATCGGCATGCCGGCGACGCCCTCGACCTTCAATAGCTGGGCGATCTCTTCAGCCGCCCGCTTGAACATGCCCGCTTCCTCCGCGACTGAGCCTCGCAGCCCGAGCATGCCCGCTCTGCAGCGATCCGGCTGAAGCCACGGCGAGAACAGCCGATGGTGGGTGGCCGCGGAGCCGAAATCCCAGAGATAAGGCTCGGCCGTGCCGGTCAACAACGCATAACGACAGATCTTATCGCGCGCCCATTCGCCGATCACGCTGCTCGTGATGTAGCGAATGTTATTGGTGTCGAAGCACAGCATGGCCCCGAGGTCTGAGTTCTCCAGCGCCCAGCGGGTGCGTGCGATGCGGTAGCGGCGCAGGCGGTCGAAGTTGACGCGCTCCTCGAAATCCACATTCATGCGGCCCGGCGAGGCGATCGGTCGCTCCCAGTTCCAGTGGGTCGCCATGTCATCCGCTTCTCGTGTTGGTGTTTCGTTGGACGTGGACATCTTGGATCGTCTCCCGAGTGAGCTGGTCTGTCGCTGTAGATTAATGTCTGTGGGAATGTGGCCTGCCCGTCGCCTGCGCCAGTGCCGCCGTACTGCAACCGCACGGCGTCGCGGCCGCCAAGCCCTTGTTCACCTCGGTACTGCGGCGGATCGGCTTGCCCTTGATACCCAGACCGCCCGCGATGACCCGGCGAACGGGCTCACCGGTCAGCGGATGCTTCGCCAGCGGCTCGTCGGTCATGCGTTGCACCACTTCGAAGCGCTCCGGGGCAGTACCGTCGGTCGGCCGGGACTCGTAGATATAGGTTGGCATGCGGTCTCGCGTCAGGTTCATGCAGTCGATTGCAGAACCCGTTATGGTCGTTAATTCGCGCGCCATCCACAATACCGGGCATCGATCCGCGTGGACGACGGCCGCGATATTCTAGCCTATATCGGAATGGGCGGAAGCCGCGTCTCGGGCCGCGATCACCCGGCCGCGCTGGCGCGAGCCGGTAGATGCGGCGCCGAACCTGCTCGACAACCGGCGGTCAAAAGGGGTACGGTCGAGACTAGACCGCGCCGGGACCCAAAGCCCGTAATAGGGATAACGAACAATGTCTCGCGAGCCGAGTGTAACGCCCGGGGTATCGATGACACGTTCCTGGCAAAACCGCCCGTCAGTTCGCTTATGGGGATGAAATCATGGCCAACTTCACCGTCAACGGAGAAGTATTCGAAGTCGATGCGGATCCGAACACGCCTCTCCTTTGGGTCATCAGAGAACATCTGAAAATCACCGGGACGAAGTTCGGCTGCGGAGTCGGCCAATGCGGCGCCTGCATGGTCCATATCGACGGCGCCGCCACCTACTCATGCCTGACACCGGTCTCGGCCGTTGAGGGACGCGACGTCACGACGATCGAAGGCCTCTCGCCGGATGGCAGCCACCCGTTACAAGTTGCGTGGGTCGCGGAACAGGTGCCGCAGTGCGGCTACTGCCAGTCGGGCCAGATCATGCGCGCTGCCGACCTCCTGGCCAACAACCCGAATCCGAGCCGCGAGGAGATCGTCGCCCATATGAGCACGAACATCTGCCGCTGCGGCACGTACAGCCGAATCATCAGCGCCATTCAACGCGCAGCGCGGGAGGCCTGAGATG
>JAZFPW010000112.1:0-14790 GCA_036444815.1 Gammaproteobacteria bacterium | reverse complement strand
GAGCTCGCCGCCCTCGAAGATCCTGATGGCGAGCAGGGCGACGCGCTGCGCGCCGACTGGCAGGAACGGCACAACCGAGTGCTTGAAGCAGGCGGGCTGCATATCATCGGCACCGAGCGTCATGAGTCACGGCGGATCGACAATCAGCTCCGTGGGCGCTCCGGACGTCAGGGCGACTTCGGCTCGAGCCGCTTCTATCTGTCCATGGAAGATAACCTCATGCGTATCTTCGGTGATCCGGAGCGCACCAAGCGTCTATTGTCCCGGGCCGGAATGCAGCAGGGCGAAGCAATAGAGAGTCGCATGCTGTCCAAGCAGATCGAGCGGGCGCAGCGTAAGGTCGAGGCACATAACTTCGATATTCGAAAACAGCTGCTGGAATATGACGATGTGGCCAACGATCAACGCAAGGTCATCTACCATCAGCGCTCAGAACTCATGGAAGCCGACGAAATCGCCGACGCGATCGTCGCGATTCGCGACGAAGTCGTCAATCTAGTCATCGACGGCTACATTCCGGCCGAAAGCGTCGAAGAGATGTGGGATAAGCCTGGCCTAAGTCAGGCGTTGGAACGAGACTTCGGGACTCCTATCGACATCGAAGGCATGCTTGACGGTGACCACGCTCTGGGCGAGAAGGGCTTGCGGCAGCAGGTCGTCGACCAGATCGAGAGCGCCTACGACAGCAAGACCGCGTCGGTCGGGCCGCAGGTCATACGGGAACTCGAGAAGGGCGTCATGCTGCGACAGCTCGATATGCATTGGAAAGAACATATCGGCGCTTTGGATTATCTGCGCCAGGGCATCCATCTGCGCGGCTACGCGCAGAAGAACCCGAAGCAGGAGTACAAGCGAGAAGCGTTCGAGATGTTCAGCGACATGCTCGACCGCGTCAAACTCGACGCGATCAGCATCGTCTCGAAGATACAGATCAGGCGGCCCGAAGACGTCGCGGCCGTGGAACCGCAGCGCAGCGATACCAGTGCGATGCGTTTCCAGCATGCCGATGCGCCGGCCCTGACCGCGCCAGTGGCGCCACAATCACCTCCTCGGCTGGGCCAGCCACGAGCGCCGCTACGCGCCGAGCCGGTTTCGCCTTATGTGCGGCAACAACCGAAAGTCGGACGGAATCAACCCTGCCCGTGTGGTTCCGGAAAGAAGTTCAAGCACTGTCACGGCCGCTTGAGTTGATCGCGGTCGGGGGGCGAATCAGATGCTCGCGCGCATTGAAGTCGTCGTTGGTCTGATTCAGGACGAACAGGGACAGGTCCTCGTTAATCAGCGTCGTCCAGGCACTCATCTGGCGGGCCTATGGGAGTTCCCGGGCGGCAAGCGTCACGCGGGAGAGGGGCGCCAGGCGGCGCTTGCGCGCGAACTCCACGAGGAGCTCGGCATCGACGTGGTGACGGCCGAA
This sequence comes from Gammaproteobacteria bacterium, assembly GCA_036444815.1. GTDB lineage: Bacteria > Pseudomonadota > Gammaproteobacteria > Steroidobacterales > Rariloculaceae > SMWC01. The sequence goes on along the minus strand of JAZFPW010000112.1, from coordinate 13,376 downwards.
CCGCTGTTGACGTTGCGCCACGACTACCCGGACCGACGTGTCCACCTGGATGTCTGGTCGGTTCTGGAGTATTCGGGCGAGCCACGGCCGCGTGAGGATCAGGCGATCGCCTGGGTCTATCCGCAAGCGTTGTCGAGTCTCGAACTCCTGCCTGCCGATGCGCCGATCGTCGCCGAGCTACTGAAGGGCCACTGACTAGCCCGCAACGCGCAAGCCACGGGCTAACAAAGCGCCAGCAGGAAGCGGACGTCCTCACCGACCTGCTTCGGTCGGATATCGATGCCTTCCCAAGTCACGAAGCGGACCGTGAAGCGATGCTTGCCCGCGCTGATCGCGGGGAAAGCGCCGGCATCCTGCGGGACGACGACGCGCACCAGTGTCGGTCGCTCGCTACGATCCATGTGGTACTGATACATGCCCCCGACTGCGACGCGCTCGACCGGCTCATTGGCCTGGCGGGTGAGCCAGAGCACCTCCGACACGGCATCACAGACGGGGCGCAGCTCCCGAGTCCAGTCGTCGAACTGGCCGGCGCGTTCGGCCAGCGGTAGCCGGAGCCAGTAAGCGTAGTCCGGTAGGTCGAACATGCAGGTCCCGCCTGGAATCGTACTTCGATGCCTGATCACGTTCAGGAACTCACATTTCTTCACGGAGTTCATGAACTGCAGTCCGCTATCGGCGAGTGCCGACCGCAGCGCCTCGACGTTGTGGAGTAACAGCTCAACGCGTTCAAGATCTACGCCCCGCTGGCGAGCATAACCCGACAGCAGTCCGGCGTGACGCTCGAGTTCCTTTAAGACCTCGGTGCGAATGTCGCCCCGGCCGAGGATAGCCAGAATCTCCAGCAGCGTTGCCACGGCGGCCCGGGCACTGAAGCCGGTCAGGTCGCTGGCGTGGAAGCGCACCTGTTGATAGAGAAACTCGATTCTGAGAAATGTTCGCATCCGCTCCGAGAGCGGCTGCTCGAACTCCACGGGTCCGTCCTGCGGCGAGACCTGTGTGAACTCAGGCGCGGTATCAGTCATCGTCGTATTCTGCGCGACGTTCTGCTGCTGGGCAAACCGAATGATCGGGCCCGTGACTTTCGCCTGCCTGTGGCGACAGACTGTTAGCTGCCGTTGTTCGAATCCGCTGCGCGCCGCAGGTAGTCCGTGTGCAGGATCCCCACGCGTTCGCGGGTCATCGGGAGGCTCTGGCTGCCGTCCAGGATGTCGTCAGCGTGCGCGCTGCGCGTCTCTCGATCCACTTGCGCCGCCAGTATCGCTTCGGCATCTGCGGCGCTGATCTGGTCGCGCCGAACGAGCCGCTCCAGCTGTAGTTTCCTCGGACAGTCGACGACCAGGACGCGATCGACGAATTGAGCGAAGTCGGTCTCCACGAGCAGGGGTACGACAACGACGGCGTAGGGCGCTTCGAGCGCTTCGAGTTGGGCGAGGGTGCGGGCCCGTATCAAAGGATGCAGTAGCGCTTCGAGCTTGCGTCGCTCGTCGGGGTCCCCGAAGACGATCGCCCGCAACGCGCTGCGATTCAGATCTCCGGAGTCCAACAGGATGTCGGCGCCGAACGCCTCGACAATCGCTTCCAGGCCAGGCTCACCCGCGGCCACGACCTCACGGGCTACGTGGTCGGTATCTACCAGCCCGGCGCCGAGATCGGTAAATAGCGCCGCCACCGTGGTCTTACCACTGGCGATGCCTCCAGTCAGCCCTACGCGAAACACTTAAGGGTCCCCCACGGTGCGCTCAGATCAGCAGCTGAGCATACATTCTCGTTAGCTCCTCGCCCCATAGCAGCGCGATCCAGCCGGCGGAGGCCAGGTAAGGGCCGAACGGGATAGGCGTCTCGCGAGAAGCCCCGCCCAGCAGGATCAGTGTGGTCCCAATGATCGCGCCGACGGCGGCTGACAGCAGAATGACCAGCGGCAAGAGCTGCCAGCCGACCCAGGCACCCAGCGCGGCCAGGAGTTTGAAGTCGCCATAGCCCATGCCTTCTTTCCCGGTCAGCAGCTTGAAGACCTGATAGACGCTCCACAGGCTGAGATAGCCTGCCGCGGCGCCGATGACACTCGACGTGACATCGGTGAAAAGGAACCCGTCATCGAAGCGGACGACGCTCGCCAGCAGTCCCGCCCACAATAACGGTAGCGTCATGGAGTCCGGCAATAGCTTGTGATCGATGTCGATGACCGCCAACGCCAGCAGCGTCCAGGTAATCGGCAACGCGAAGACCGTCTGCCAGGTCGGGCCGAAGTTCCAGGCGACGATCAGGCTGAGTAGAGCCGCCAGGCCTTCGATCACCGGATAACGCGGCGAGATCTTCGCGTCACAGTGCGCGCAGCGGCCGCGGAGCAACAGGAAGCTGAACACGGGGATATTGTGGTGCGCAGCGACCGCGCCCCCACACTTCGGGCAGGTCGAGTTGGGCGTGACCAAGTTGAACGGTTTGCCGACAGCGTGGGGCGGTTCGGGGAACTCTTCAGCCTGGACTTCCGCGCACTGCTCACGCCAGGCTCTTCCCATCATGATCGGCACGCGGTAGGCCACGACATTCAGGAAGCTACCGACGATCAGTCCGACGAGGCCGACGAGCAGAAACAGCGTACCAGGGAATATCTCGAAGATTTCCACGTGGATCAGTCAGCGTGTCCGTGGCGATAGGCGGGGGTATTCTCGCCGGGCTGGGGTAGGGATTCCAGTCGCGTTAGACTACCTGGCCCATCTTGAAGATGGGTAAGTACATCGCGATGACGAGGCCACCGACGAGGACGCCGAGAATCGACATGATCAACGGCTCCAGCAGGCTGGACATGCTGTCTACCGCGTTGTCGACCTCTTCCTCGTAGAAGTCGGCGACCTTGCTGGCCATCTCGTCCAGAGATCCGGATTCCTCGCCGACCGCGATCATCTGAATCACCATGTTGGGAAATAACTCGGTGTTCTCCATGGCGCGCTGCAGCCGTTGTCCGGTGGCTACTTCGTCTCGTATCTTCAGCACGGCACTCTCGTACACGACATTACCGCAGGCCCCCGCTACGGACTCGAGCGCCTCGACCAACGGCACGCCCGCCGCGAACGTCGTGGCCAGGGTTCGTGCGAAACGCGAAACCGATGACTTGTCCAGGATCACGCCGATGATCGGGAGCTTCAGGCTGATGCGATCTACGATATGTTGGAACTTGCGAGAACGTTTCTTAAAGTGTAGGAAGGCCATGACCGCACCGACGGCCACGAACACAATGAGCCAGCCGCGGGTGCGCACGAAAAATGAAATATCGACGACCATGCGAGTGAACGCCGGTAGATCCGCGCCGAAGCCCTGGAACAGGCTTTCGAATTCCGGAATCACGAAGATCATCAGGATCGCCGTGACCACGATAGCGACACCGACGACGGCGGCCGGGTAAAAGAGCGCCTTCTTGATCTTCTTCTTGATCGCTTCCGTCTTTTCCTTGTAGTCCGCGATTTTTTCCAACAAGGATTCCAATGCGCCAGCCTGTTCGCCTGCGCGGACCAGGCTCACGTAAAGGTCGTCAAAGTGTAATGGATGCTTCCCCAGCGCGCTCGCCAGCTCCGTGCCACTTTCTACATCGGTTTTGATGGCGAGGATGAGTCTTTGAACCGCCGGGTTGTCGTGGCCGGCGCCGATAATTTCGAAACCCTGCACGAGCGGGATGCCCGCAGTCAGCATAGTGGAGAGCTGCCGCGAAAATACCGCGATGTCCTGGGGCGAGACCTTCCCCGTTTTGACGAAGAGCTGGCTCGTCTTGCGTACCTTGGTCGGTACCACGCCCTGGCGGCGTAACTCGGAACGAACCGCAGCTTCGCTGGCGGCGACGGTCTTTCCCTTGACCCGCTTACCGGAGCGATCGGTGCCTTCCCAGGTGAACGGAGACTGTTTTAGTGCAACACTTTGAGCCATGAGTTGGTATTCTCCAGCGGGTCTCGTCGAACGCCCGTCGGGCTAGTCGATTGTGACCCGGTTGATCTCCTCCAGACTGGTAAAGCCGTCCTTGACTTTCTTCAAGCCGGATTGCCTGAGGTCGGGTATGTTCTCCGCAGCAGCTTGATCCGCAATCTGCATCGCGTTCCCGTCCTCCATGATGATTCGTCCGATGGCCTCGGTGACCGGCATGACCTGGAATATACCCAGCCTGCCTTTATAACCGGCGTTGCATTGGTTACAGCCTTCGGCCGCGTAGATCGTAATGCCCTCCTTGACATCGGCCTTGGAGAACCCTTCCTTCAGCAAGGCTTCCTTCGGTACGTCGATGGACTTCTTGCAGTTCTGACAGAGGCGGCGAGCTAGCCTCTGCGCAATGATCAGGCTAACCGTACTCGCGATCGCGTAGGGCTTGATACCCATGTCCACCATTCGGGTCAGGGTCTTGGGCGCATCGTTCGTGTGCAGCGTCGAGAGCACCAAATGCCCGGTCTGCGCGGCCTTAATCGCGATCTCCGCCGTCTCCAAATCGCGGATCTCGCCGACCATGATGACGTCCGGGTCTTGGCGGAGGAAGGCGCGCAGTGCCGACGCGAACGTCAGCCCTACCTTCGGATTGACATTCACCTGGTTGACTCCCGGCATATTGATTTCGGCCGGGTCCTCCGCCGTGGAGATGTTCCGGTCGACCGTATTGAGAATATTCAGCCCGGTGTACAGCGACACGGTCTTGCCGCTGCCCGTCGGTCCGGTCACGAGGATCATGCCGTAGGGCTTGGCGAGTTGATTGACGTAGTGTGCCTTCTGCTGTTCTTCATATCCCAGCGCATCGATGCCGATCTTCGCGCTGGCCGGATCCAGTAGACGGCACACCACCTTCTCGCCGAACAGAGTCGGGCAGGTGTTAACACGAAAATCGATCGCACGGTTCTTGGACAGCCGCAACTTGATGCGCCCGTCCTGGGGAACTCTTCGCTCAGCGATATCGAGCCGCGCCAGGACCTTCAATCGTGCCGCGACCTTCACGGCCAATGCCGCCGGTGGTTTCGCGAGCTCGACCAGTACACCGTCCTGGCGCAGGCGAATGCGGTAGAACTTCTCATAAGGCTCGAAATGGATATCCGAGGCGTTGCGTTTGATGGCGTCCATCATGACCTTAGTCACGAACCGCACCACAGGCGCGTCGTCGATGTCGGAGCTGGTGGGGGCGTCGTCGAGCTCCTCGTCACCGCCGCTGACTTCCAGGTTGTCCAGGTCGAGGTCGTCGTCGTCGAACGCGGACATGGATGTATCGACTGCCTCAAGGGCGCGATTGACGAAGATGTCGAGCTTGTCCTGCTCGACGACCACGGGTTCGATGCGGAGGCTGGTCTGGAATCCGATATCGTCCAGCGCCTGAAGATTGGTCGGATCCGCTACGCCCATGTGCAGGCGCTTGCCGCGCTGCATCAGCGGCAAGACGCGATAGCGGTTCAGAAGTTTTTCGGAGACGAGCCGAACGACGTCGAGATCGAGTTCGACCGCGTCCAGATCCAGTAGCGGCACGCCGAATTCGTGCGCGGCGGCGACTGCGATCTGCCGTGGGTTCCCCAGCTCCTTGGAGACGAGATAGGCAACGAGGGAGCTATTGTCTTTCTTGACCTGCTCCAACGCCTGCGCGATGTCGGTCAGAGAGACGACACCGTCCTGGACCAGTCGCTTCGGTAGTCCGGTCAGGTGAGTTTGAGCTGCGGCAGTCGCTACCATATCTCGCTTTCTAGCCGGGGCACGCGGCACCCGCGTCCTTTTGACAATAAGCCGTTACTTTCAGCGTAGGCCTGGAGACTGTAAAGGACGCGGTTCTCCTTTTATGACAGAGATTTACGTCGGCGATCTCCGCCGGGAGCGGGCCAGGCGGCGGCGCTCATCGCCAAGCGCCTCGTTTACCGCCCCGCAACGAAAAAGGCCCCCGCGATACGGGGGCCTCAGTCGCATAGGTTAGCTCGAGTTTAGATCAGCTCAAGCGTGTACTTCGCGGTTACAGACGACAAGCAGACGGCAGGTACTGCTGGAAAGCGGCTCCAGCCAGCGAGCCGTTGTTCAGGACGGCGGTGTTCACGCCACCAGAGGCGCCCATCAAGCCGGTGGAGCCCGCAGGCACAGGCGCGCCGCCGCACTTCCAGATGACGGACAGGTCGCCGCTCTCGTAAGGAGTCAGGCCGAGCGTCTCATTGGCGATCTGCGCGTTCGACTCGTTACCATAGGTGATGACGATCGTGCCGTTGGCGACGTTGACGCTAGCGACGTACTTGCCCTGCGTGTCGGTCGCGTTGGCGGTCATGCCGGCATCGAGACGGTTCGTCGGGGCCGCGCCTTCGTTCAAGAAGTCTTCGGCGACTGCGGCCTTCGCGGCGGCAGCCAGGGCCATGCCTTCAGAGACCTGGGCACGAATCGTGTAGTCCTGATAGGCGGGGATAGCGATCGCGGCCAAGATGCCGATGATCGCCACCACAATCATTAACTCGATGAGGGTAAAACCCTGTTGAAGCTTGTTCATGGAAATGCTCCTTAAGCGGTGTGCAACAAAAATGTGACGGCATCGAAGTGCCTGTGTCGCTATTGTTGCAAGGGGTGTGCCAAGTTCGGGGGGGAATATTGGAAATCCAATGAAATCATGCGTCTAGGCTTCTGCCCGTGCGTCTGCGGCAGTCGCGTTGGACATATTGCTCGACCCAGACCGCGCCCGAGAAGCGCGTGGGTGACACAAACTGACCATTTTTGTCACCCGGGCGGCTTTTCCAGCCTGTCAGTCAATACCGAATTTTTTTATCCGATAGCGCAGCGTCCGAAAACTGATGCCGAGAAGTTTGGCCGCCGCCGTCTTGTTGTAACGCGTCTGTTCGAGCGCCTTGACGATTGCGTCGCGTTCCATCCCAGCGAGCTGGTCCCCAAGCGGTGCGGCGCCCGCACCGGCCCGGGAGTCGTCGTCGGTCACGGGGCGCAGCTGGATGTCATCGATATCGATCTCGTCGCCGGATGAGAGGGTCAGCGCTCGCTCCAAGATATTCTCGAGCTCCCGAACGTTGCCGTGAAACCGATAGGACATGAGCGCCGATTTCGCCGCCGGTGTCAGCGTCAATACGGGTTGACCGCGATCGCGAGCAAGCCGCTCGAGCGTCAGTTCGGCCAGGATCAACACGTCTTCGCCACGATCCCGTAACGCCGGCACGTGGAGCTCTATGACGTTAATCCGATAGTAGAGATCTTCGCGAAAGCTGCCTTGGGCGACGAGTTCTTCGAGGTTCCTATGCGTCGCGCTCAGGATGCGCACATCGACGGGTAGCTCGTTCGCCTGGCCGACGGGGCGTACCGCCTTTTCCTGGATGACGCGCAATAGTTTTACCTGCATGTGCAGCGGCAGATCCGCCACCTCGTCGAGAAATAACGTGCCGCCTTCGGCTGATTGAATGAGGCCGATCTTGTCGCTGACGGCGCCGGTAAAACTGCCCTTCTGGTGGCCGAACAGCTCACTCTCCATCAGCTCCGTCGGGATCGCCCCACAGTTGATGGGCACGAACGGGCCGTCACTTCGCGGCCCCGCGTCATGCACCATCCGCGCAACGAGCTCCTTGCCGGTGCCGGATTCGCCGGAGATGTATACCGGCGCCTGGCTCCGGGACACCTTGGCGATCAGGGCTCGGAGGTGTTCCATCGCAGGCGATTCCCCCGCCAAGCCGCGGCTGCTGGAGTCCTTGGGTTGTGCGACGCTCTTAAGTCTCAAAGCGGCCTTCACGAGTTTGCGCAGATCGTTGAGGTCCAGCGGCTTGGAAACGAAGTCGAAAGCACCCACCTTCAGTGCCCTGACAGCTGTCTCGACGCTGCCGTGAGCGGTGATAACCGCTACAGGCGTGCCCGGCACCTCCTGCTGCATCCACTCGACCAGTTCGAGCCCGTCGCCGTCCGGCAGCCGCATATCGGTCAGGCACAGGTCGTACGGCTGCTTGGCTAGCGCGTGTTTGGCGGTTGCGACGTCGTTGCAGGTGCGCGTCGCGATATCCATCCGCTCCAGCGTGATGGTCAGCAGTTCACACTGGTCAGGTTCGTCATCGACGACTAATGCGGTGGGTTTCATCGCAATATGCGGGCTAGGGTACTCGTTGCCAGCGAGTCGGATCGGAGAAGACTACACGAAACACGCTGCCGCCACCGGTACGTGGCCGATGGCGCAGCGTCGCGCCGTTATACTCACACAGCTCCCGCGAGATAAATAACCCGAGCCCGGTGCCGCCGTCTGCGCCGGTGTAGAACGGCTCGAACACGTCCTCCGTTTTCTCGGGGTCGATCCCCGGGCCGCGATCCGCGATCTCGAGATACGGTCTGCCGGAGGCCTCGAGCCGCCCGCAGTTTAGTTCGACCGTGATCGAGCTTGCGGGGGCACTGCCGTATTTGACCGCGTTATCGCAGAGGTTCCAGACGATCTGGTGAAGATGCGTCAGGTCCATGCGCACCTCGGTATCGGGCGTGCAGTCGAGTACGGTGACGGACTCCTCCGTCAGCTCCTGAGTCTGCACGAATTCCTGGACGAACTCCTCGATCCACGGCTTGAGCTGCACATGCTCCGGCCGCGTCTTGTCGCGGCGAGAGAGCGCCAAAACGCTCTCGACAATTTGACTCACCCGGGTGCCGTTGACGCGGATGATATCGGTCAGGCGTTGTTCTTCAGACCCTATGCCCGGTGACTCGGCCAGCAGCTGACCCGCGTGACTCATCGCCCCGACTGGATTGCGAATCTCGTGAGCAATGCTGGCTGAGAGACGGCCTAGTGAAGCCAGCTTGGTCTGCTGGACTCGCTCCGCCAGCAGCGACGTGTCTTCGAGGAAGATTAACGTGCCGCCCGAATGCTCCGACCCCATTGACGCGAAGTGAGGGATGATCGTCGTCGTGCCGTCGGCGGAGTTTAGGTTGAGCGGCGGTTCACTCGACGCTGAACCCAGGTTCCGCCAGACTGCCAGGCGGTCCGCGAGTTCGGGGGAGACGTCGCTCAGCGACTGGCTCGGCCCGTCGCTGGCCGCGCCGAGTTGTGTGGCCGCCGATTCGTTGATCAGCCGGAGCCGATCATCACCATCGACCACGACGATACTCTCGCGTAGATGCTGCACGATGTACTGGTTGAGATCGCCGAGGTTCTTCAGGTCCACGCCGCGTTGCTCGGCCAACGCTTCCGTCTCGAGCATTCGATTCCGCAACACCTGGACGACGATTGCGATGACGAAGATCACGGCGCCGAGAATGCCGGTTGGCGCATACGCGGCCGTCGTCGTGGTGCCTTGCAGCTGCGACAGGGTTTGTTCACCGAGCATGGTCAGCGCCGCTACCGCGGCGAAGAGGAAGGCGCTTTGGCGTGATACGAGCAACGCGAGTGCGCCGATCGAGACGATCAGCAGCCCGCCCACGCCACTCGATACGCCGCCGCTGGCGTGCATCAGTGCGGTCGTGACCGTGAGATCCACTGCCAGCTGCGCGTAAATCTGGATCGCGGACGAAGGGCTGCGATGCCGTAACAGCCAGATCTCCACGACACCGAACGCGAGCATCGCCAGCAGAGCGCCCCAGGCGAGCGTCTCGCTCGTGCCACCGATGATGCGTGGCTCGGTAACGGCGAGAAAGAGGGCGAGTAACAAGCTCCCGAGCGTGAGCCGGAAGATATTGAGTAGGATCAGTACCCGCCAGGCGAACTCCTCCGAATCGGGTACGGCTGTCGTGATCGGGCCCGGACTGAGCCGGGTAGCTGGCGTGGCGTCTACGGCGGACATCTGCTGGGATTCTACCCGATCGAACGCGACGCCTAGTTGACGGACTTCACTTTGCGCAGCCAATCCCTTTCATAGACAATACCGCCGCGCTCACTCCGGAGATCCGGCCTGAATCTTCACGAACACCAAGCCAAGGTTCTGTTCGCCCAATTCGGCATTCCCGTGCCCGAAGGCCGCGTCGCTGCGACGCCCACAGAGGCGATCGCCGCGGCTGACGCACTCGGCGGCGAGCTCTGGGTCGTCAAAGCGCAGGTGCACGCCGGAGGCCGCGGTAAGGCAGGGGGCGTCCGCCTGGCCCGCAGCGCCAAAGAGGTAGGCGAGCATGCAGAGGCGCTGCTCGGGACCCGGCTGGTCACTCATCAAAGCGGACCCGAGGGCTTGCCCATCGACACGGTCTACGTCGAGGCGGGTTCGACGATCGAGCGAGAACTCTACCTGAGCCTGCTGGTAGACCGGAGTACCGAGCGCGTCGTGATCATGGCTTCCGCGGCGGGTGGTGTGGATATCGAGGCTGTGGCGGTGGAGACCCCGGAACAGATCTTGACGGTCGCATTGCATCCGGCGGCAGGCCTCTCCGACTATCAGGCGCGGTCTCTAGGCTTCGGCCTGGGGCTGACCGACGGCCAGCAACGGGAGCTCGGTGACATCCTCGGCAAGCTGGTCGAGTTGTTTCATGCGTGTGACGCGAGTTTGGTGGAGATCAATCCGCTGATCGTGACCGGCGCGGGCATCGTGGTCGCGCTCGACGCCAAGATCAACGTCGAAGACAACGCGCTGTTCCGCCAAGCGTCAGCGGAGGCCTTGCGGGATGAAGCTCAGGAAGATGACAAGGAACGCGAGGCCCGAACACACGGCCTGAGCTACGTGTCCCTGGATGGCAACATCGCCTGCATGGTCAACGGTGCCGGGCTGGCTATGGCCACGATGGACTTGATCAAGCTCCACGGTGGCGAGCCGGCCAATTTTCTCGACGTCGGTGGTGACGCTACGGCCGAGCGGGTCGCCGAAGCCTTCAAGATTATTCTCGCCAACGAGAACGTCGAGGCGATTCTCGTCAATATTTTCGGTGGCATCGTGCGCTGCGATCTGATCGCGGAGGGGATCATTGCGGCCGTCTCCGAGGTTGGAGTCGAGGTTCCGGTCGTGGTCCGCCTCGAGGGCACGAATGTGGAGAAAGGTCGGCAGCTGCTCGCCGATAGCGACTTGGCCATTCTTGCCGCGGATGACATGACCGATGCGGCCGTCAAGATCATTGCGCTGGCCAAGCGTCAGGGCGCGGGCGCATGAGTATTCTGGTCGGCAGCGACACGAAGGTTGTGTGCCAGGGATTGACCGGGCGGCAGGGCAGTTTCCACACGGAGCAATGCCTGGAATACGGCACCCGGGTCGTCGCAGGTGTGACGCCCGGCCGCGGTGGCGAGGAGCATCTGGGGCTACCGGTCTATAACACGGTCCGCGACGCCGTGCGAGAGACCCAGGCCACCGTCAGCATGATCTATGTGCCGGCACCGTTCGCCGCCGACGCGATCCTCGAAGCCGCCGATGCCGGAGTGGAATTGGTCGTGTGTATCACCGAGGGTGTGCCCGTATTGGACATGGTCCGGGTCAAGGCGGTGTTGGCTGGCCGGGAATGCCGGCTAATCGGGCCTAACTGCCCGGGGATCATCACACCGGGCGGCGCCAAGATCGGCATCATGCCCGGGTTCATCCATACGCCGGGGTCGGTCGGGATCATCTCGCGCTCCGGGACGCTGACCTACGAAGCCGTGTTCCAGACGACGACCGAAGGGCTGGGCCAGACTACGTGTATCGGCATCGGCGGCGACCCAATACGGGGCATGGATTTCATCGACTGCCTGGCGCTGTTCGAAGCGGATCCCGATACTCGCGGCGTCATCCTGGTGGGGGAGATCGGCGGCGCCGACGAAGAGGCGGCCGCCGAATTTATCGCTAGCGACGTGACGAAACCCGTCGTGGCCTATATCGCGGGGGTCACGGCCCCCGCCGGGAAGCGGATGGGGCATGCCGGCGCCATCATTTCCGGTGGCAAGGGCACGGCCGTTGAAAAGTTCAAAGCACTGGAGCGAGCTGGCGTGACAACCACACGTTCCCCGGCGGAACTCGGTGGCGCGATGGCCAAGGCGCTGGAGTGAAGATCGGGCTCGCGCAACTGAATACTCACGTTGGCGCGATCGACACCAATACCAAGAAAGTCCTGACCACCGCCAAACTCGCGCGCGACGATCTCGGCTGCGATCTGCTGATCTTCCCGGAGCTGACCTTGAGCGGGTACCCGCCGGAGGACCTGCTCCTTCACCTCGGGATGCGGTTGCGAGTGGAGGCGGCCTTGGACGAAGTGCGCTCCGGGATCGATGGCATCGGTCTGTACGTCGGCTTCCCCGAGTATGACGGCGATCTGATCTACAACGCGGGCGCGCTGCTCCGCGACGGCGCCGAGCTCGCAAGGCACCGGAAACAGACGCTGCCGAATTACGCCGTCTTCGATGAGAAGCGCTATTTCCAGAGCGGCACCGAGCCGACGGTGGTCGACTTCGACGGCGTCCGTCTCGGGCTGACGATCTGCGAAGACACCTGGGAGAGCGGGCCTTGCGCCGCCGCCCGAGCGGCCGGCGCCGATGTCGTCCTCGTCTCCAACGGCTCTCCGTACCACGTGGACAGCCAGGCGGGCCGCGAGGCTGTGCTCAGTGAGCGAGCGCGTGAGAACGGTATTCCTCTGCTCTACGTCAACATGGTCGGCGGCCAGGACGAACTCGTGTTCGATGGTGGCTCGATGGCGCTCGATGCGGCCGGCGACGTCGTCTTCCGGGCGCCCGCGTTCCAGGAGGACGTATTCGTCGTTGAACTACACCCGGTGGACGGTGGCGCCCGGCTCGAACCCGGCGAGATCGCGCCGCAGCTACCGGTAGCCGAAAGTGTCTACAACGCGTTGGTTCTCGGTACCGGCGACTATGTCGATAAGAACGGCTTCGACAGTGTCGTGCTCGGTTTGTCCGGCGGGATCGACTCAGCATTGACGCTTTGTGTGGCCGTCGACGCGCTCGGCGCGGATCGCGTCCACGCCGTCATGATGCCGTCGCGCTACACGTCGACGATGAGTACCGAGGATGCAGCCAGACAGGCGAGCAATCTGGGCGTTCATTACGACACACTGTCTATCGAGCCGATCTTCGCTGTCACGTTGTCGGTATTGGAGGATCTGTTCGAAGGCTTGCCGACCGATGCGACCGATGCGACCGAGGAGAATATTCAGGCGCGCTGTCGCGGCCTGTTACTGATGGCCCTCTCCAATAAAATGGGCAAGATGCTCCTGACCACCGGCAATAAGAGTGAGATGGCGGTCGGCTATGCCACGCTCTACGGAGATATGGCCGGCGGCTTTGCGCCGCTGAAGGATTGCAGCAAGACGTTAGTCTATGAGCTCGCGCGCTATCGCAACGGGCTAGGCACTAACCAGGGAGACGTCATTCCCGAACGAGTGATGACGCGTGAACCGTCGGCGGAGCTCAGGCCGGAGCAGAAAGACAGCGATTCGCTGCCTCCCTACGAGCTATTGGATGCCATCCTGGAGGCGTTTATCGAGAAGGACTACTCGGTGGAGCAAATCACCGAACTCGGTTTCGACCG
>JAZFPW010000111.1:0-7101 GCA_036444815.1 Gammaproteobacteria bacterium | reverse complement strand
CATTACGCGGGACACGCTCGTGCCGCGGCCGGAGACCGAGCTGCTGGTCGACCTGGCACTGTCGCACCTGAGTCATGACAGTGACGCGCAGGTACTCGATCTCGGTACGGGCTGCGGTGCGATCGCGCTAGCCGTGAAGCGCGAACGCCCCGGCGTCCGCGTCACGGCCGTAGACTCCAGCCGGGCGGCTTTGCGGGTTGCTCAGCGCAACGCCTCACGCCTGGCACTCGACGTGCGCTGGGTGGAGTCGACGTGGTTCGCGGCGCTCGAAGGCAACCGGTATGACTTGATCGTCGCGAATCCGCCTTATGTGGCGAGCTCGGATCCGCATCTGACGAGAGACTTGCGCCATGAGCCTCGCCACGCATTGGACGGCGGCGACGATGGCCTGAGCGCTATCCGCGAAATCCTGGCCGGCGCCCGGGCGCACCTTCAGCCGCGCGGCTACGTGATGATCGAGCACGGCTTCGATCAGGGACCGGCAGTGGCCGCGCTCGCGCGGCGCCATCGGTTGCGCTGCGGCCAGGGCCATCGAGACCTGAGCGGCCAGGATCGAGTGCTGGTAGCACGGGCGCCCTGATGGACTCGACCCGATACGCTCGTCACATCGCGCTGCCTGAGATCGGCGAGTCGGGACAGGCCCGCATCGCCGCCGCGAAGGTCCTGATCGTCGGGCTCGGCGGCTTGGGGTGTCCCGCGGCCCAGTATCTCGCCACGAGTGGAGTCGGCTCCCTGGTCCTCAATGACTTCGATCGCGTCGACGAGAGCAATCTGCCGAGACAGATCCTGTTCAGGCCTGCCGACGTCGGCGAGCTGAAGGTCGATGCGGCGCGCGCGCATCTCGAGGCGCTGAACCCGGCAGTCAACATTCGGCGTGTTGCGGATCGTCTCGAGCCTGAGGCACTCGAGGCCGAGATAGCCGAGGCGTCGTTGGTTCTCGACGGTAGCGATAACTTCGCCACGCGGCTGGCCGTAAACCGCGGGGCAGTGCGTAGCGGTACGCCGCTGGTATTCGGCGCGGCGCTTCGCTTCGAGGGGCAAGTCGGGGTATTTCTAAACGACGGGCAGGGACCGTGTTACCGCTGCCTGTACGATGACGAAGATGAATGGTTGGGAGACTGCCAGGGTAATGGCGTACTGGCGCCAGTGCCGGGCGTCGTGGGTACGATCATGGCGGTAGAGGCGCTGAAATTACTGCTCGGCTTCGGGTCCCAGCTGAGCCGCCGCATTCTGCTGTGGGACGCGAGAAGTGGCGACTGGCAGGGCGTCGGTTTGAATGTGGCGCCGGACTGTCCGGAGTGTCAGGCCGCCGCCGCGTCATAACCCAGGTTCGGGGATAGCCACCGTTCAGCCTGGGCCAACGTCCAGCCCTTACGCGTGGCATAGTCCTCCACCTGATCGAGCCCGATCTTCCCGACGGCGAAATACCGTGACTCCGGATGGGCGAAGTACCAGCCGCTGATTGCCGCGCCCGGCGCCATCGCGAAGTTCTCAGTCAGCTCGATGCCGGCGGTGCGCCGCACGTCCAGAAGTTCCCAGAGCGTCGCTTTCTCCGTGTGATCAGGACAGGCCGGGTAGCCCGGCGCCGGCCGTATCCCCCGGTAGCTCTCGGCGATCAGGGCCGCGCTATCGAGTCGCTCATCGTCGGCATAACCCCAGAACTCGGTTCGCACGCGTTGATGCAGTCGTTCGGCGAAAGCCTCGGCCAACCGATCGGCGAGCGCCTTCAGAATGATGGCCGTGTAATCGTCGTTCTCTGCTTCGAATCGAGCCACATGTTCTTCGAGTCCGATGCCCGCAGTCACGGCGAACGCGCCGATATAGTCCGATCCGCGCCCTCTCGGGGCGATGAAGTCGGCCAGACAGTCATTGCTCGAATCCGCGCGCTTGCGGCGCTGTTGTCGCAGGTGATGCAGCCGCGCGCGCACCTCCGTTCGATCCTCACCGGTATAAATCTCGATGTCGTCGTCTGCGGAATTGGCAGGGAAGAAACCGATCGCCCCGGACGCGGTCAACCATTTCTTCTCGACGAGTTCGGCGAGCAGCTGTCGCGCATCTGCGTAGAGGCTGCGAACGGCGTCTCCGACCGTGGCGTCCTCCAGGATCTCCGGGAAGCGGCCGTGGAACTCCCACGCGTTGAAGAACGGCATCCAATCGATGTACTCGATCAGCTCCTCCAGTGGATAGTCGGGAAGCGCCTGTACGCCGGGCGATTGCGGCGGCGGTGGCGTGTACGCCTGCCAGTCCCTCGGGGGGGCGTTCGCCCGGGCGGCGCGCAGCGCCAGGTCCGGGCCTTTCGTGGTCTTGCCCTGGTGCCGCCGCCGTCTGTCTGCGTGCTCCTTAGATGCTTGGTCGGTGAAGCTGGCAGCCCCGTCACCGATCAGTGCTTGGACCACGCCGACGGATCGAGAAGCGTCCTTCACGTACACCACCGGGCCTTCGTAGGCGGGGTCGATCTTAACGCTCGTATGCGCAGGCGACGTCGTCGCGCCGCCGATCAATAGTGGCAGCGACAAGCCCTGCCGTTGCATCTCGCTCGCCACATGGACCATCTCATCCAGGGACGGTGTGATCAGACCCGACAGGCCGATGACATCGGCGCCGATTTCTCTCGCAGTCGCTAGAATCTTTTCGGCCGGTACCATGACACCGAGGTCGATAACTTCGAAGTTATTGCACTGTAGCACCACGCCGACGATCTTCTTGCCGATGTCGTGTACATCGCCTTTGACGGTTGCCAGCACAAGCTTCGCTCTCGATGCGCCACCTTCCTTCTCTTCGTCGATAAACGGGACGAGATGAGCCACGGCTTTTTTCATGACCCGGGCGGATTTCACAACCTGTGGCAGAAACATTTTTCCGGCCCCGAATAGATCACCGACTACGTTCATGCCGTCCATTAACGGGCCTTCGATGACGTCGAGCGGCCGCTCGGCCGCGAGGCGTGCTTCCTCGGTATCCTCAACGACGTAAGTATCGACGCCCTGAACGAGCGCGTGCTCCAGCCGTTTCCCGACCGGCCAACCGCGCCACTCCTGATCCGCCTTCTCGTCTCGTCGTTGCCCCTGGCCGCTGAATTGCTTGGCCAGTGACAGGAGTCGCTCCGTGGCATCATCGCGGCGGTTCAGCATCACGTCCTCGACCGCGTCTCGAAGCGCGTCGGGGATATCGGCGTAGATCGCTAACTGTCCGGCGTTAACAATGCCCATGTCCATCCCGGCCGCGACGGCGTGGTACAGGAACACGGAGTGCATGGCTTCGCGGACGCGGTCATTGCCACGAAATGAAAACGACACGTTACTCACGCCGCCACTGATCATGGCGTGAGGCAGCGCACCCTTGATTTGCCGCGTGGCTTCTATGTACGCAACGCCATAAGCATTGTGTTCCTCGATGCCCGTCGCAACCGCGAAGACATTCGGGTCGAAGATGATGTCTTCCGGCGCGAACCCCACGGTATCGACGAGTAACTCGTAGGAGCGCTGACAGATCTCCACCTTCCGCTCGATGCTGTCCGCCTGCCCCTGTTCGTCGAATGCCATGACCACGACGGCGGCGCCAAACTTCAGTACTTCGCGCGCCTGTTCCAGAAACGGCTCCTCACCCTCTTTCAGGCTGATCGAGTTCACGACGCCTTTGCCTTGCACGCACTTCAGTCCGGCCGTGATGACACTCCACTTCGACGAGTCGATCAGGATCGGGACACGGGCGATGTCGGGTTCCGAGGCGATCAGTTTCAAGAACCGCTCCATCGCGGCTTCCGAATCCAGCATGCCTTCGTCCATGTTGACGTCGATGAGTTGGGCGCCGTTCTCTACTTGCTGCCGTGCCACCGATAGCGCCTGGTCGTAGTCATCCGCCTCGATCAACTTCCTGAAGCGTGCCGAGCCGGTGACGTTCGTGCGCTCTCCGATGTTCACGAAGAGGCTGTCCGGGCCGATGGTCAGGGGCTCCAGCCCGGCCAGTCGACTGACTCGCGGTAGCTCGGGGATCTGCCGGGGTTTACAGTCGGCGACGGCAGCCGCGATGGCGCGAATATGTGCCGGTGTTGTGCCACAGCAGCCGCCGACAATGTTGACCCAGCCGTTGCGCGCGAACTCGCCGATGACTTCCGCCATGTGCTCGGGCGTGTCGTCATATTCGCCGAATTCGTTAGGGAGGCCGGCGTTCGGATGGACGCTGACACGGGTTTCGGCCAGTCCGGCCAATTCTCCGACATAGGGGCGCAACTCGGTGCCGCCGAGCGCACAGTTCAGCCCGATGATCAGAGGCTTCGCATGCCGGACTGAGTTGTAGAATGCCTCCAGCGTCTGGCCCGACAGCGTACGACCGGATGCGTCGGTAATCGTCCCGGAAATCATGACCGGCACGTCGACGCCGCGTTCATCGAGGACACTTCGGATCGCATAGAGCGCCGCTTTCGCATTCAGCGTGTCGAAGATCGTCTCGACCATCAGCAGATCGACGCCGCCATCCAGCAGTGCGGCGGTCGCTACGCTGTAGGTGTGTGCCAGTTCGTCGAACGAAATATTCCTGGCACCCGGATCGTTGACGTCCGGGGAGATCGAGCAGGTTCGATTGGTCGGGCCCAGAGCGCCGGCGACGAATCGAGGGGAACCGGACTGTTCCGCATGCGCGTCCGCCGCCGCTCGTGCGAGTTGGGCCGCGGCCAGGTTCATCTCTGCAACCAGGTCGTCCATGCCGTAGTCGCCGAGGGAGGGCGCGCTGGAATTAAACGTGTTGGTGCTGATGATGTCGGCGCCCGCTGCTAAGAACTCGCGATGGATGGTAGTGATTTTCCCGGGTTGAGTGATCGAAAGCAGATCGTTGTTGCCCTTCAGCGCGGTCGGCCACGCTGCGAATCGCTCTCCTCTAAAGTCCTCCTCCGCCAACTCCAGGGCCTGGATGCTCGTGCCCATGGCGCCATCGAGTATGGCGATACGCTCGGTCAGCAGACGCTCTAGTTGTTCGGCGCGCCGGCTCACGAGGCGAGCTCCTGTTCAGCCGTCCGCTGCCTTAAGCCCAGGGTGTGGCAGATCGCGTACGTCAGCTCGGCGCGATTCAGCGTGTAGAAGTGGAACTCACTGACGCCGTGGCGGCGCAACTCGTCCACTTGTTCGATGGCCACGCTGGCAGCGATCATCCGGCGCGTCTCCGGGTCGTCATCCAGGCCACCGAAGCGCTGATGTAGCGACTGAGGAACGCGTGTGCCGCAATCGGCAGCGAATTTCAGCATCCTCGGAAAATTCGTGATCGGCAAAATGCCGGGCACGATCGCAACGTCGATTCCGGCCGCTGCGCAGCGATCGCGGAAGCGCAGATAGGCACTGGTATCGAAAAAGAATTGAGTGATGGCCCTGGTCGCGCCAATCTCGATCTTTCGCTTCAGATTGTCCAGATCCGACTCTGCGCTAGCGGCCTCAGGATGGACTTCCGGATAGGCCGCTACGGACAGTTCTAAGCTGCCGATACGGGTGAGGCCATCGACCAGATCGGCTGCGTAGGCGAAGCCATTTGCGAGCGGTACATAGTCAGTAACGCCCTTGGGCGGATCGCCGCGCAAGGCCACGATGTGTCTTATCCCTTCGTCCCAATAGCCACGGGCGGTGGCAAGCACGTCCTCTCGAGTTGCGCCAATACAGGTCAGATGGGGTGCGCAGGTCAGATCGGTCTCGGTCTGGATCCGCCGCACGATTCGATGGGTCCGATCGCGAGTAGAGCCGTCGGCGCCGTAGGTCACCGAGACAAAACGAGGTCGCAACGGGGCCAGCCGCTGTATCGATCGCCACAGAGTTTCTTCCATTTTCTCCGTCGCCGGTGGGAAAAACTCGAACGAAACTTGAATGTCGGTGGCCATCGCCGATGCGTCCTCAGGCTGGCGCCGATCGAGAGGCGAGGGCGACCATTGCCGTCCCGCGGCTGCCATGGCTGACCTCGACGGGAGTCAATCCCGCCTGCTGCACCCAGGTCTTCAGCCTCTCCTCGTTGACCGGCGAGCCCTGTGTCTCGATGACGAGGAGATGGCCGTTGTTCTTCAGGACCAGCGCTGCCTGCTTGACAGCATCCTCCGGGCGATCGGCCGTGCCCAGGACTCGGTCCATCGTCACGATGTCGAAGCTTTTGTGCGGAAAGCTCAAGCTATACATGTCGCCGTCCTGGACCGTGCAGTTCGTCAGTCCTTCGAACGAGGCGCGCGCTCGTGCGACGAGGCGCATCTCTCGTGACCGGTCGACGGCGACAGTGCGTTTCGCGCGCGGCGATAAAAGTCGCAGCATGCTGCCCGTTCCGGTCCCCACGTCCAGTAAGTCTCCCAACGGCCCGTCTTCCGGTGCCGTCTCGGGTAGGCGACTGTCGAGGAGTTTCTCCACGACGGCTTCGACCTCGGTGATCGTGGCCTCGCTCAACGGGTGTACACCGAGTTCATTCAGGAGTTCGCGCGCGCGGGTCTGGCGGCTGACCAGAATTTCGGTCAGACGCTGACTGTCGTGGGCGATCTCGGGATCATCGGCCGGCAGGCAGCCGAGTGCTTCGCGCACGAGCGCACGGCGATCCTCGTCGATGGTTGCGCGATAGTAGACTTCGTTCTGGTCCCGGGTTCGCTGCAGCACGCGTGCGTCGCACAGGAGTTTGAGGTGCCGGGAGACCCGGGGTTGGCTCAAGCCCGTGACGCGGGTGATCTCCCCGACCGTCAGCTCTCCTTGTCTAAGGGCCACCAGCAGGCGGAGGCGGGTGGGATCACCCATAATCCGCAGTAATTCCACCAGGTCGTGCGTGTGGCGCATTGGAATATCCGTTTATAAAGATATCGTTATATACAGGCTGAAACCCCGGCTGTCAAAGGCCCACTGCCCGGATTTAACAGAATATCGGGCGCGCGACGGCCAGGTGACCGATAGGGGGGGCACACCCGGATAGTTCTTGCGAAACTCAATCTCGCCTCGCCGTCCATGGCTCGGCTCGAATCGTGGGCTCGTCGCTCTAGGCCGTCCATGGCACGTTCCTCGCCCACGACGCTCGCAAGACTATTCGGGTGTGCCCCCGTTGCGGATCGGCGGCCGGTCAGTGAACGATCTCGCCCGGTGTAGCCCCGTCCAGGATCGC
>JAZFPW010000110.1:0-2169 GCA_036444815.1 Gammaproteobacteria bacterium | reverse complement strand
ATTCGGCGGAGTTCTTCCGGGCAAAGCTCGACGAGCAGGCCGCTCGCCACCGCCGCAATGACGATACCGCTTATAACCTCGAGCCTAACGTCAAAGGCAGCCCCGGAGGCCTGCGGGATATCCAGATGATCGGCTGGCTGGCGCGGCGTCATCTGGGCACGCACGACCTCGCTGGACTCGTCCAACATGGCTTCCTGACTCCAGGCCAACTCAGAATCCTGCTGAACGGCCAGGCGCTGCTATGGCGCATTCGCTACGGCCTGCATCTGCTCGTCGGACGCAGAGAGGATCGGCTGCTGTTCGACCACCAGGTCAAGCTTGCCCAGATGCTCGGCTACGAAGACGCGACCTATACGCTGGCCATAGAACAGCTGATGCAGCGCTACTACCGAACGGTAATGGAACTCAGTCGCCTGAACGAGATGCTGCTGCAGTTGTTCGAAGACGCGATTCTCGTCGACCCGGAAGCTCCGATCACGCCGATGGGGCCGCACTTCCAGTCGCGGAACGGTTACTTGCAGGCTGTCGACGCGAACGTCTTCGTCCAGGATCCGTCGGCACTGTTGGAGATATTCCTGCTCCTGGAAAAGAACCTCGATCTTAAGGGCGTGGACGCCCGGACGATCGCGTTGATCAAGCAACACGTCTGGCTGATCGACGAAGAATTTCGCCAGAATCCACGTAATCAGCGGCTGTTTCTGGATATTCTCCGTGCCCCGCAGGGAGTGACCCGGACGCTCAGGCGGATGAACACCTATGGCGTGCTCGGGCTCTATATCCCGGCGTTCGGACGAATAGTCGGCCGCATGCAGTACGACCTCTTTCATGCCTACACCGTCGATGCGCACACCTTGTTCGTCTTGGAGAATTTGCGGCGAGCGTCGCTCTCCCGTTTCGACGACGAGCATCCCAACTGCAGTCGCGTCATGCAATCGTTGCCCAAGCCTGAGATAGCGTATCTCGGCGGGCTTTTCCACGACATCGCCAAAGGCCGGGGCGGCGACCACTCGCAGCTTGGCGCGGTCGACGCCGAAGCTTTCTGCCTCGAACACGGCATGAGTCGTTACGATGCCCGGCTAGTGGCCTGGCTCGTACAACATCATCTGCTGCTGTCGATGACGGCGCAGAAGAAAGACCTCAACGATCCGCGGGTGATCAGCGAATTCGCACAGGCAGTCGGTGACGAGACGCATCTGGACTACCTGTATGTGCTGACTGTTGCAGATGTTCGAGCTACCAATCCCAAACTCTGGAACTCCTGGAAGGACACCCTGTTCTGGGAGTTGTACGAATTGACCAAGCGCTCGCTGCGCAGAGGTTTTGCGCAGCCGATCGATGCGGACGAACTCATCGCGGAAACCTCAGCCGAAGCGGAGAAGCTGCTACTCCGCGACGGCCTCGTCCCGGACGACTGGCAGAACACCTGGTCGAAGCTCACCGAGGAATACTTTCTGCGCCACCGGCCGGAGGAGATCGCATGGCATACCCGGATCCTCGCGGAGTCTGCCGACCAGCACCCGATCGTCGTAGATGTCAACGACGAACTGGCTCCCGGACTGACCGCGCTCATGGTCTCCGCACCTAAGGAGTTGCAGTCATTCGTCCAGACTACTGCCGTACTGGATGAACTCGGCCTGACGATTGTCGACGCGCGGATCGTGCCGATGAGCGACGCCCAGACGCTGAATACGTATTTCGTTCTGGAGACCGATGGCAGCCCGATCACCGAAAGCCGGCGCCTCGAGGAAATCCCGATGCGTATCCTTAGAAGCCTGACGCGGAAAGACGGCCAGCCGATCACGGTGACTCGACGGGCCCCGCGACAGGTGCGGATGTTCTCGACGCCGGTACAAGTCAGCGTCTCGCACGACGCGACGAATCAGCGGACCGTGCTGGAACTGGTCGCCGGCGACCGGCCCGGACTGTTGGCGCAGATCGGTAAATTATTCGTCAAGCAGAACGTCAGACTGCAAAACGCGAAGATTGCCACGCTGGGTGAACGCGCGGAGGACGTGTTCTTCGTGACGACAGAGGACTATCGGCCACTCGACGAGGCGTCTTCCCAGCGACTCGTCAGCTCGCTCGAAGCGACGTTGGCGGATCCGGAAGCGACATGACCGGGCCGAGCGACATCATCGACGCTGCCTGGGAGAACCGCGGCGAGCTAAC
>JAZFPW010000109.1:0-7101 GCA_036444815.1 Gammaproteobacteria bacterium | reverse complement strand
AATCGGCCTTTACGTTGTGAGGGGAGGATTCTTGGTCCTCGATTGCAGCGTAATTAACTGCCTGAAGGATGCGCTCAGGCTGCCCCTGGCGTGATACGTCAAATGACGTAGATGGGAGTTGATTACTACGTAGTCGTGCCTATCCACCTTCGGCGGAACAGCAGGCGCAGGGCGATTTCCTGGTGCTCTCGTGAGAATTCGCCTACGTAGAATCCGATCGTTGACTACGTAACTTGACGTAGGTTGTCCCGAATTCGTCTGACGTATTGTTGGCCATCACTTCGCGACAGGGAGAGCGATGATGGTGGTCCGACGAGGTACTGATATGTCCTTTGCGTCATGGCTCAAGTCACGCAAGGGCATTCGCCAGCTGAGTGAGAAGGTCGCAGTGGTGACGGGGGCAGCGAGCGGAATCGGCCGGGCCTTGGCTCTCGGGCTCGGGCACAAAGGTTGCCATCTCGCTCTCGTCGATCTGGACCAAGACGGTCTTTCACGCCTCCAAAGTGAGCTCAGCGGATCCGGTCGTCACCAGACCGTGACCACGCACGTCGTGAACGTCCGCGACAGGGTGCGCATGCGAGAGCTCGCCCGCGAGGTTGCAGAGGCACACGGCGCTGTGCATTTGCTCATCAACAACGCCGGGATCGGCCATGAAGCGGCGTTTCCGCAGACGAGCCTCGACGATTGGGATCGCATCGTCGGCGTGAACCTGTGGGGAGTGATCTACGGCTGCCACTTCTTCATTCCGCACCTGGCCAAGGTTGACCGGGGGCACATCGTGAACCTTTCCAGTCTGTTCGGCATCGTCGCGATGGCTGGTCAATCCGCCTACAGCACGACCAAGTTCGCGGTGCGTGGTCTCTCGGAGTCGCTGTGGGAGGAGCTGCGCGCGACGTCCGTCGGCCTCACCGTCGTACACCCCGGTGCGGTGGCGACCAACATCATGAAGCGCACACGGGGCGACGACCAGGAACTTCTGCAGCGGCTCGTTCGCTGGTATGCACGTCATGCGATGTCGCCGGAACGGGTCGCCGCACAGATCATCCGGGCCGTCGAGAAGGGCACGCCGCGCCTGCTGATCACGCCGGAAGCGCGTTTCGGCGATTTCCTCAAGCGGTTGATGCCTGTCACCGGCAACAAGCTCTTCCTCGACGCGGTGATACGTGTGCTCGGCGTGGAAGACATGCGTGCCAAGCGGATCAAGCAGTGGCGCGAGACCATGGTCGAAGGCGGGCCGGACGTTGACCAACGGGGCGGCCCGTGATGACGATGACGCCAGACGTAGAGGTCCTGATCGTCGGCGCCGGCATCAGCGGTATCGGTGCAGGCATCGAGCTCCTGCGTCGCGGCAACTCATCCTTCGCCTTGCTCGAGGCGGCGAGCGAGCTTGGCGGCACTTGGCGCGATAACACCTACCCCGGCATCGCTGTCGACATTCCCGCAGTCTCGTATTGCTTCCCGTTTGAGACCGACTACGCATGGTCGCGCGAGTTTGCTGTTGGAGCCGAGATCCAGGAGTACGTGAAGCATTGCGCCGAGAAGTACGGCGTGACCGGACATGTTCGTTACGGCTCGCGCGCGCTCCGTTGCCAGTTCGACACGGCTCGTGACACATGGGCGACCCAGCTCGACGATGGCACTGTGGTCACCTCCCGCTATCTGATCGCGGCGACCGGGTTGCTGAGCCAGCCAAAGCTGCCGGAGATCCCTGGACTCGAGACGTTCGCCGGAAAGGCAATGCACACGGCCCGCTGGGATCACGACCATGATCTGACGAGTAAGCGCGTCGCCGTAATCGGGACCGGGGCGTCTGCGGTGCAGGTTGTGCCGGAGATCGCACCATTGGTCGCAGGGCTGCGGGTCTTCCAACGCACGCCCATCTGGATCGGTCCGCGACCGGACCGACCTGTGCAACCCGGATCCCGCCTCTCGCTGCGCAGGTTTTCCGTGATTCGTTCGCTGCTGCGACTGGTCTCCGAGTCGGGCCTCGAGTTCCTCACGTTCTCGATCGTCAACTACCAGCGGTTCCCGTTCGTTGTCCGGTTGGTGCAGCGATACGTCCGCTTCTGGATGCGCCGACAGGTCCAGGACCCGGCGACCGCCACCAAACTCCTGCCCGGCTACGGCCTCGGCTGCAAGCGGCCGACGACGTCGAACCGGTATTTGTCCGCGTTCAATCGCGACAATGTGCTTTTGGTGACGCAACCGATCGAGCGCATCTGCCCGGAAGGAATCGTCACGGATGACCAAGTCCTGCATGCGGTGGACACGATCATTCTGGCGACCGGGTTCCTGACGACAGAACAGGGAAACGCCCCGAGTTTCGAGGTGGTCGGCAGTGATGGTGTTGAGCTGGGGCAGTTCTGGGAGGAGCATCGACTGCAGGCCTACGCGGGCGTGTCGGTGCCCGGATTCCCCAACTTCTTCCTGACCGCTGGCCCCTATTCTGGCGGCTTCAACTGGTTCGCCCCGCTGAAGGCGCACCTGACCCATATCATGGGCTGCATCGACGAAGCGCGCGCGCGCGGTGTCACCCGTGTCGAGGTGAGGCGCGACGTGCACGAGCGTTACATGCGCCACATGTGGCAGCGCGCCGACGGCACGGTGTTCAAGGCCGGCTCATGTACCTCGGCAAATAGCTACTACGTGGATCGGCATGGCGACGCCTCGCTGCCGCTGCCGCACACCCCATGGTGGCGTGCCGTCCGGGAGAGCTGGTCTCGGACGCAGAGCTACAGCTTTGGAGCGCTGGCCAATCGTCATCCCGCCGCTGGCACTCCGGCAGGGGCCGCGTGATGTCATCCATTCTGGGCCCGTTCCTCCAATGGACCGAGCGCAATCCCGACAAGTTGCTCTACGCGTTTCTTGATGTCGAAGGGCGCACAACAGAGTCCTACAGTTACGCGCAGTTCCTGCAGCGCACGACGGATATCGCGTCGTATATCCGGCGCACGTGCCCAATGAGTCCAGGCGAGCGCGTGCTTCTCGCCTATCCGCCGGGCTTGGAGATGATCTGTGCCTTTTTTGCCTGTGTCCGCCTCGGACTAATCCCTGTGCCCGTCTACCCGCCGACCAGCCATGGATTCCAGGCCGCGCTCGACAAGACGGACTTCATCGCGCGCGACTGCCAAGCCGCCGCAGTGCTCACCGAGCGCTCCTACTACTGGTCAATGAAGTTGAACGAGACGAGGAACAGCGTCGCGACACTATCGCTCAAGCGCTCCAACGTCTCGAAACTCAGATGGATCGTGAGCACGGACGCGGACACGGGCGCACGCGCCGATTTTCCCGAGGCCCACTCGGACGTGCTCTTTTTGCAATACACCTCGGGTTCGACCAGTGAGCCCAAGGGCGTGATGGTGACGCACAACAGTATCCTCGAGAACTGTGAGTCGGTCGTGGATCATCGCCCGATCGGGGTGTCCTGGCTGCCGCAATATCACGACATGGGGCTGATCGGGTATTACATCTTTTTCGCGCTGAAGGGCGGCACGACGTACGGGTTTTCGCCCCTCGACTTCATCGAGAGGCCGGCGGTGTGGCTCGAGACCATCAGCAAGTATCGCGGCACCGCGTCGTCGGCTCCGAACTTCGCCTACGAGTATTGCCTACGGCCGGAGAAGGTGCCGGCGGCGACCCTGGAGCATCTCGACTTGAGTTCCCTTCGGTTCCTCATGAACGCCGCCGAGCCGGTGCGTGCCAACGTCTGTCGTGACTTCATTCGGAAATTCGAGCCGTACGGTCTCAACCCCAAGAGCTTCTTTTCGGCCTATGGTCTGGCCGAATTCACCTTGGCGGTGTCGAATTACGGCAGGACCATTCAAGCCTTTGACCGCGCTGCGCTTCGCCAGCACATAGTCCATCCGGTGGGCCCCGATGCCGTCGTCGCCGACACCACGACGCTCGTCAGTTGCGGCAGGACGTTGGGCACTTCGGAGGTGAAGATCGTCGACGTGACGGCAGCCCCACGCGCCGCGGGCGAACGGGAGGTCGGGGAGATCTGGATTCGGGGTCGCAGCAAGTGCCGCGGCTATTGGCGACGACCGGAGTTGAGCGCGTCGATCTTCGAGGCGCGGCTTGCCGGTGACGCGGAGGGTGGGCCAACCTGGCTGCGAAGCGGCGACATGGGCTTCCTCCACGACGGCGAGCTCTATGTCTGCGGGCGCCGCAAGGACATGCTCATCGTTCGCGGCCTCAACTACTACCCGCAGGACATCGAAGCGGTCGTGGAAGAGGACGATCGCGTCAGGAAGGGTTGTGTTGCCGCCATTGCCTGCGAAGGGGAGAGTGGCGAGACGCTGGTCGTCGTCGCGGAGTTGAAGAATCCGAAGCGTGTGCCGGATGCCCGCGAACTCAACCTGCGACTGCTGCAAGGGCTTGGTGTCACCGCGGCATCCTTCGTCTTCATCGAGGCGCGCACGATTCCCAAGACCAGTTCTGGCAAGATCGTCCGCCATCAAGTGCGAGAGCGATGGCTCGAAGGTCGGCTCAAGGTGCTCAGTCAGGTCGACTCGGTATTCGCGGCGGACAATCCCGCCGTCGAGCCATCACGCGCCTGGCTTCACCGATTCGGCTTGAGCGGCGACGAGACTTGGTCGTTGGGAGACGCCGGTTTCGATTCCCTCAAGCTGGTCGAGTTCACCCAGGCGCTCAAAGAGCAACTGGAGATGCACGGCGACAACGACCTGTCACGGGCGGTCGATCTGCGGGTGCTGCAGAAGATTGCGGTCTGCGAGCTCTTCGACTTGCTCGATCAGGTCGCGGCGGCGGCTCCGCACGCCAAGCTTCGCCTCAAACGCGCGCTCTCCGATCTCGGCCGCGAGCATCGGGCGCTCGAAGCCGAGATGATGCGCCGAGACACACGCCTTCGCTTCGACGTCGCCACCCTGCCGATGGCATCTGGGGCGGCCTCCACCGAGGAGGGAGGTGTGCTGCTCACGGGCGGGACGGGTTTCTTTGGTCCGTTTCTTCTCGCGAGCCTGTTGGAGCAGGGCACTGACGACATCCACGTGCTGGTCCGCGCGAATGCCGGCGACGCGATGCAGCGGATCCGCGAAGGGCTGGTGTCCGTCGCGGCGGATGGCACTTCGTGCCCCGAGGGATGGGAGCGTCGGGTGCGACCGGTATGCGGCGACCTATCGGCAGCCAACCTGGGCCTCAGCGCCGAGACTTGGCGCACCCTGGCCGAGAACGTTCACACCATCTACCACAATGGCGCACTGGTGAACTACCTGCTGGACTACCAGGCCATGCGCGAGACGAACGTCGGCGGAACCAACGAAGTCGTTCGCCTTGCGATGAGCCACCGCGCCAAAGTCCTGAACCACATCTCGTCGACGTTTGTTTTTGGCTGGTCGGTGCAGGAGACGATCTCTGAGAGCGACACGAACGCCGCCATGGACCGCCTCGACTTCGGCTACAGCCAGAGCAAATGGGTGTCCGAGCAGGTGGTGCGCGACGCCATGCAGCGAGGGCTGCAAGCGCGGATCTTTCGTCCCGCGCTGCTGACCCCGTCTGTGCACGGCGGCGGCTACAACTTCGACATTTCGATCCGTTTGCTGGCGTTCATGATCAACCACGGCCTCAGCACGACCGCACAGAATCAGGTCAGCTTCACTCCGGCGGATCTCGCCGCCAGCAATATCGTCGCCATCTCCCGCGTCCCCGACAGCGTCGGCGCGACCTATCATGTGACGCGCGACGAGTACGCGACCTTGGCGGATACAACCACGATCCTGGGTGAGTTGACGGGCCGGACATTCCGGAACTATGCGCTGCCCGGCTTCGTGCCGGAGGTGATCAAGCGCTGCCACTCCGGTGACATCCTCTTTCCGCTGCTGGAGTTCCTGGTTCGCTCCGTGGACAACATCACGGCGATGGAGTTCAAGCGCTACGACAATCGCAACTACCGACATGTCCGCGACGCATCGGTCTTCGGAAAGGCTGATCCGCCGCTGCACGACGTTGTACTGGGCATGCTGCGCTTCATGCGCAAGCACGACCTCCTCAACGCCGGAGGTCCAGCGCAGGGGATCGTCGCCGAATCGAGATCAGTCAAGGAGGCCGGCCATGTTTGATGGAAGAATCAGTAACGTTCCGCACGTGCCTCGTGGCCGCGCGCTCATGGACTCGCGCGCCATGGTCCGCAACCCGGTGGCGGTGTTCGAGAAGTATCGGGCGCGTCTCGGACCGACGTTCACGGTTCACTTTGGCGCCGTCAAACCGGCGGTGGTGTCGACTGATCCGGTCGTGGTCGAGCACGTGCTGCGTGGCAACCGGGACAACTACGAAAAATCCGATATCCAGTGCGAGCGCATGGTGGAGTTTCAGGGTAGGGGCCTGGTCAACATCCATGGCGCGGCATGGATGCGGCAGCGGAAGCTGCTGGCCCAGGGTTTCAAACGCAGCCATCTCACCAAGCTGCTGCCGATGCAGCAGGACGTGTTGCAGGAGCTGATGAACGGCTTCGACCACGACGCACAGCAGGGGCCCGTGGACGTGCATCAGCAGATGGTGCGATTCACGCTGCGGCTGGTCGGAAGGTCACTCTTTGGTCAGAGTATGCGCGATGAGGAGCTCGAGCAGATCGGAGAGACGATCTCCGCGATCCAGGCATTCATCCTTCGTCAGATCGTGCAGCCCTGGAAGATTCCGTGGTTCCGGTTCAGCGGCCTGTCGGAAAAACACCAGCAGCTGCGACGCGACGGTGACGCGATCGCGTTGAGGCATATCCGGGCCCGGTTGAAACAGGGCCTTGGCGACAATGACTTCCTCCGGATCTTGCTCGAGACGCCCTATCACGACACCGGCCAGGCGATGGGCGAGCCGCTGGTGTTGATCGAAAGCCTCCAATTGTTGGTCGCCGGCAACGAGACGTCGTCGAACGCGTTGACCTGGATCTTCTACCTGCTGGCTCGGCACCCCAAGCACATCCTCGAGATCCGTGACGAGGTTGCGGCGGTCATCGGCGAGAACGCGATTGACTATCGCAACCTGCATCAGCTGGAAGGGACCGTTCGCGTGATCGACGAGGCACTGCGGCTCTACCCGCCCTTCTGGATGATCGATCGCATCGCGCTCAAGGACGACGAGATCGGTGGT
>JAZFPW010000108.1:0-7146 GCA_036444815.1 Gammaproteobacteria bacterium | reverse complement strand
TCGGTGCTCTACGGAGCCAATAGCGACGGCGATTTTACGAGCCGCATGCTGCGTGACGCGATGATGTACACCGGCATGGACCTGATCAAGACGGCGGCCGTGCGCCGTCAGGAGAAACGTCTCCATACCGAAGCGCTAGAAGAGCTGTCCATGAGCTTCGACGACGAGCTTGAACCCATGGTCGTGGAGATCCAGGGCACTCAGCATCGCCTGACGGGAACGGCGGACATTCAATACGCCGAGTGGAGAGATCTTCTGTTAGAAATCTATACGGCTGAGACGGGGTTTATCCCGGAGATGGAAATCTATACGGAGCCCTTTCCGGAGACCGAAGGGGAAGCAGAAGCAGAGGCCGAAGCAGCAGCAGAAGCAGAAGCAGAAGCAGAAGCAGAGGTGCAGGGGCTTGACGTCTACACGATCGAACCGGAGGATCTCGAGGCGGAGGACGACGCTGCGGAGACCATCGCCGGAGCGACCTCGGAAGGCTGAGCTCCGCTACGGCTCGCAGTAGGCGCGCGCCGCTTCCGCGTCCGTGAGTTACCAAGAACCTGTCACACCGGGCGCCACGCTCAGCAACGGCGTGCAGATCGACGCACGGCTGGGCCGGGGCGGAATGTCCGAGGTCTGGCGCGCCACAACCGCTGCCGGGGCTACGGTGGCGCTGAAAATACCCAGGTCCGATTTGCGCGCACGCTCCGCCGCGAGCGAGCTTATTCGCCGCGAGTTCAGGATTCTGGAGAGCTTGTCCCACGCACACGTGTTGAAGTCTCTGCACTTGATCGCAGTCCAGGAGATGCCATGCCTGGTCACCGAGTACCTGGAGGGGGGAGACCTGGTGCCGCTATTGGGCGCGCACCCGCGGCACTGGGCACGGGCCGCGCGGGACGTCGCCCTCGCCCTCGCCTATGTTCACGAGCGCGGCAAGGTCCATCGGGATGTGAAGGCCCGCAACGTGCTGTTTAGCGGTACGGGTGACGCGCGTCTCGTGGACTTCGCGCTCGCCGCGGATGCGGGTGGTGAGGCGCCGCGAGGCGGTGGAACCGCTGCCTACGCGCGCTTGGCGCAACGACAGGGGGCGCTTCCCGAGGTGGCTGACGACGTGCATGCGCTTGCAGTCCTGCTCTATGAGCTTCTGGCCGGGCGGTTGCCTTTCGGCGTGAACCCGCCGTTGGATGGGCTGCAGGCCGAGCTGAGTCCGCCGGTCGTGATGCCGGCCGGGCCCGACCCGGATTCGCGGGCCCTGGCCGAACTCGTCCAGCGGACGCTGAGTCCCGAGCGTAAATCTGTTCCGCGAGGCGTGCGCCCCTTCGTGAATGTCTTAGAATCCATGCTCTTGGCATATGCGTAAGCGACTGTTGTGGCAGAAACAGACTCTCAAACGATCGCTCACGAAGAGACCATCATCCCGGTTAAGCCGGGCGTGGCTCGCGTTAAGCCCGCCGCGGCCGCTCCTCAGAGCGACAGTCGGAGCCCACGGCTATTCGTCGGTGCCGCCCTCGTCGTGTCGGTGTTGTTAGCGCTAGCGGTCGTCTTCGTGCTGCCTGCGTGGGTGGCGGATCAACAGCCTGAGGTACCGGTAGTCGCGGCGCCAGTAGATGTGCTGCCGGAGGAGCCCCAGGGGCCCGTGCTGACGGCGGAAGAGCTGGCGGCTCTCAGAGAAAGGGCCGAAGTCTTGTTGGCCGAGCTACTGAGCCAACAGGGACGGCTGGACGGCCTAGCAGTGGCCGCGTGGGGAGAAGACGCTTGGGAGACGTATCAGCAACGTTCTCGTGACGGTGATGACGCTTATCTCGCGAATGCGTTCCAGGATGCCGTGCTGGCGTACGCCGGCGCGCTCGAGATCGGCGAACAATTACTCGGCCGGTCGGCGGAAATCGTCGCGGCCGCGTTCAGCGCCGGTAACGCGGCACTGGATGCCGGCCAGGCCGAATTGGCCCGAGAGCAGTTCGAACTGGTCCTCGGCATCGATGCGGACCATGCGCAGGCTCAAGCGGGTCTCGTGCGGGCCGAGAGTCTTCCGGAGGTGCTCGAGCTCGTGCGGCAGGGTATCGAATTCGAACGGCAGGGGGATCTGGAGGAGGCGGCGCAAGCTTTCCGGGAAGCGCTCGGACGCGACCCGTTCTGGGCGCCCGCGCGATCGGCGCTGGCCGCCGTCACCTCGCGTATCGACAATCGTCGTTTTGAGACACTGATGTCCCAAGGTCTGGCCGCGGTGGCGCAGGAAGAGTTCACTGACGCCTATGAGCTATTCGGCGAGGCCCTGATCCTGCGGCCGAACTCCGCCGAGGCGCTCGACGGTCAGGATCAGGCGGAGCAGGGTCGAAAACTGGAGCAGATCGCGCTGGTCGAAGCACGCGCGTTGGCTTTCGAGCGCCGCGAGCTGTGGGAGCGGGCGATCCAACTGTACCGCGAGTTGCTCGCAACCGACGCGTCGCTGGCATTTGCTCAGGCCGGGCTCGCGCGCTCTGTGCTGCGAGCGGATCTGGACGCCAAGCTCGTGAACCTGATCGGCAACCCGACGCTGTTGTTCGACGATCGTGTGCTGGCCGATGCCGGCGCGTTATTATCGGACGCCCGGCATGTGGAGGACGCGGGGCCGCGGCTTGAGGAGCAGATCGTCGATCTGGACCGGCTCGTGGTTCTGGCATCGACGCCCGTGACTGTAGAGATTCACTCCGATGAACTGACCAACGTCACGCTATTCCGTGTCGGACCGCTAGGCGCCTTCGCCGTCATCGAGGTAGAGCTACGGCCGGGAAACTATACGGCCCTCGGTAGTCGCAACGGGTATCGTGACGTCCGCGCGACGTTTACCGTACTGCCTGGCCGGGAGCTGGATCCGATCGACGTACGCTGTGTCGAGCCGATCGGATGACAACAACGAATAACTGGGTACTGACGACGTCTGCCGATGGCCAGGAGCGGCGTTTCACCTCGGACGATTTGCCGGTAACGATCGGCGGCGACGTCAATAGCGAGATTCGCCTGCACGGCGTCTCGGGATCGCTACAGATCGGCTTGCTCGACGGCAGCTTCTTTATTCAGCCCGCTCGAGACACGAGGAGCCTGCGCGTCGAGGGCGAGTTGGTAACGGGGTCACGCTGGATCAAGAACGGCGAGACGATTGCGCTGGATACGGCCCGACTCAGTTGCTCGCTCAGCGGCGAACAACTGCGTCTGGAAATCTCAGGCGTCGTAACCGGCGGTGATACAGCACCTCCCGATCTAGAGGAGTTGGCGCGAGAGGCGGCGGATCTCGATGAAGTCGAGATCACGCCAGTCGCCTTCCGGCCGTCTAGTGGGCAGAAGGCCCGAAAGCTGCGCGCCAGACCAAGCCGTCGCAACCTGGCGGTCGGCGGCGCATTTGTCTTTCTCGCCGTACTGGCTTGGTTCGCATTCACAGCGAAGTCGGTCGAACTGATCGTCGAGCCCGCGCCCGACACGGTCGGGCTGCCGGGCACGCTGCTGAAGATCAGAATGGGGGATCGCCTGCTCCTGAGTGCCGGATCCCACCGGGTCGTGGCGGAGCTCGCCGGCTACTATCCGCTCGATACCGAGATCAACGTCGACTTATCACCGGATCAAACGATCGAACTCGAGATGATCCGGCTTCCCGGCCTCGTGACGCTGGCGACCGAGCCGGACGTGGCCGCGGAAGTTCGTGTGGACGGTGAGCGCGTTGGCACCACACCCCTGGCCGATGCCGAGATCACGACCGGGCGGCACCAGATCGAGTTCGTCGCGGAACGGTTCCTGGCCGAAGTTCGTGAGCTGGACGTCATCGGCGGCGGTGAGCGCCAGCGTCTGGTGGCCGAACTGACGCCGAACTGGGCGCCGATCACGATGAGCAGTGAGCCACCCGGGGCCGAGGTGCTGGTGGACGGCACCGTCACAGGGGCAACGCCGCTCATCATGGAGCTTAGCGCGGGTGAACGACTGGTCGAGGTTCGGCTCCGGGGCTACAACGCCTGGGCGGACGTCGTCTCAATTCTCGCGAACCAGCCGCAGACGCTGCCGCTGATCGAGCTGACGGAGGCCGATGGCCTCGTCGAGCTGATTACCGACCCAGCCGGTGCTGCGGTCAGTGTGAATGGCGAGTATAGAGGCCAGACGCCCCTGACGCTGCGCCTCGCCCCAGGGCGTCAGCACCGACTTACGTTGACGAGATCGGGCTACGACTCTATTCAGCGGGAGCTCTCCGTCGTGGCCGACAGTCGTCGACCACTCACACTCGTGATGACCGCGCGAATCGGGATCGTCGAGGTTCGCAGCGACCCGGCCGATGCCGAGATCTGGGTCGATGGCGAGCAGCAGGGAGTGACGCCGAGCGAACTGACACTGTCCGCGCTCAGCCATCAAATCGAGATTCGTCTCGCGGGCTTCGCTCTGCAGGCGCGGGAGGTCACGCCAAGACCCGGGTTCCCGCAGATAATCGATGTGACGCTGGAAGAGTTGGATACGACCACGGGCTCGGGCTACGCCAACGAGGTTCAGACGGGCCTCGGCCAGGTACTGACGCTGCTTCCGTCGGGGGACTTCAGGATGGGGTCGTCGCGCCGCGAGCAAGGACGCCGCTCGAACGAAGTCCTGCGGGACGTCAGCATCAGCGAGGCGTTCTATCTCGGTGTACGGGAGGTCACCAACGCAGAGTTTCGAGCGTTCCGCGCGGACCATGACTCGGGTTCCTTCAACGGTGAGTCTCTGAACGAAGATGATCAGCCGGTCGTCCGCGTCACATGGGATGACGTCGCCGCGTTCATGTACTGGCTGAGCATCCGGGATGGGTTTCAGCCGACCTACGAAGAAGTCAACGGCGTGTGGACTGCGGTGAGACCGCTGCGTAATGGCTATCGGCTGCCGACCGAAGCGGAATGGGCCTGGGCGGCTCGATTCGCAGGCCAGGAGGAGTCCGCGACGTACCCGTGGGGTAGCACATTACCGCCGCCCGATCGTTCCGGAAATTTCGCGGATGTCTCGGCAGCGACGCTCTTACCGAGGACGCTCGTGAGCTACAACGACAGTTTCGGTGTCTCGGCGCCTCCGGGGAACTTCCCACCGAACGCCGTGGGCGTATACGATCTAGGCGGAAACGTGGCAGAGTGGGTGCTGGATTACTGGGAGATCGGTTCCCCCCGGACCGAGACCGTGGCCATCGATCCGCTGGGTCCGGAACAGGGCCGTTTCCACGTGATCCGGGGCTCCAGCTGGCGGAGCGTGACCGTCACCGAGCTGCGCCTCGCCTACCGCAATTACAGTGGCGACACCAGGGAGGACATCGGTTTTCGCATCGCCCGTAATCTGGAATGATCTGTGGCGAAACTGGTCTAAACTTCATGAATCTGTGTCGGGAGAGATGACGATGCACGTGCTACGAACGCTATTGGCGCTACTGGCCTTGATGGCCCTATCGTTCTCGTCTGTAGGGCAGGACACCGGGGCGCCTGAGGACGAGGCGACACCGGCTGAGGCGACACCGGCTGAGGCGACACCGGCTGAGGCGCCGCCAGCACCTCCGGATACGCGTCCGCTCGACGAGATCTTCATTCCCAGTGAAGAGATCGCGGCGGACGAGGAAGTCATCTTCCCGGTCAACATCTAGTTGGGCTACTAGCCATGAAACGTAACTTTCAAACGGAATTTCTCTACCAGGTGTTCGCGCTGATTATCGCGGTCATTGTCGTGCACGCGGTGTATGTGACGATCGTCAGGCCGAGGGCGACTGCAATCCTGAACGAGCAGGCGCTGCAAATTCAGGAAGACGCAGATTACACGGTCGAGCGTTCTTTCTGGGTCTTGATCAAGGATTTCGAGCAGGAGTCGTGCTTCGTATTGATGTTGTGGGCGTTTTCCATCATGGGCTACAAGGCGACCCTGTCTCTGGGCGAGCGGAAGCTGTTGCAACAGAAACTCGTGCCGATTCCGGACGGCGTCAGGGTTCTCCCCGAAGATACGCGAGAGTATGCGCGCACGTTGCAGGCGTTGCCCGGCGGACTGCGCAATATGCTGCTGCCACGCGTCCTGCTGTCTTCACTGGAACGTTTCGGTTCGACGCGCAACGTCCAGGATGTGTCTTCCGTGGCCAATACTCTGTGCGAATCCGAAGGTGACAGGCTGGAGTCCGAGTTGTCGATGATCCGTTATATCGCGTGGGCGATCCCATCCGTGGGCTTTATCGGTACGGTCCGCGGAATTGGTCAGGCGCTGGGGCAAGCCCACCGTGCCGTCGACGGCGATATCACCGGCGTGACGCAGAATCTCGGCACGGCGTTCAACTCCACTTTCATTGCGTTGCTTATTTCCATCGTGGTGATGTTCCTCGTTCACCAGCTGCAATCGCTGCAGGAACGAACCGTGTTCGATACGCAGACCTACATCGATCACAACCTGATCCGTCACATGCAGTCGCGCGGCGGCGTACAGTAGAGCGACGCTCGTGAGCACGCTCGCTTTCGACATTAACGATGCGGACCTGATTGTCGCCGACGCGTCAGGGGTGCTTGCCGCGGAACCTGGCTACGCATTGGTCGCCGACGGCGAAATCCTGACGGGTAATGACGCTTATGCCCAGGCGCGCCTGAGGCCACGCGATAGTAATAACCGTTACTGGGAGAACCTGAGTCTCGAGGAAGGCAGTGCGGGACTGGAGGGCGTCGATCACACGGCTCAGCTCGCGTACGCGCAGCTGGAGGACCTGTGGAAACGGTACGGCGGCGAGGGGACAGATGCCCTGCTGGTTGTGCCCGACCACTACAGCCGCGAGCAGCTCGGGCTGCTGTTGGGCCTCGCCCAGGAGTGCGGAATTCCGGTGCGATCGTTGGTGAATACTGCGGTGGCGGCGAGCGCCAGACCCTATCCCGGCCAGCAATTGATCTACCTGGACGCCGGGTTGCATCGGGTTTCCGCGACGACGCTCGAGCAGGCTACCGACGTAGCCGCAAAGACCGAGCAGGCGATCGACGGCGTCGGCCTTGCCTCGTTGACCGACTTGTGGGCCAAGCGCGTCGCGGAGCTCTTCGTTCTGTCGACACGATTCGATCCGTTTCACGGCGCCGACAGCGAACAGCTCGTGTACGACCGCTTACCGATGTGGTTACAGAGCCTGCAGGAAGAGGACCGTGCCGAGCTGAAGTTACCCCACGGCGGGAA
>JAZFPW010000107.1:0-2328 GCA_036444815.1 Gammaproteobacteria bacterium | reverse complement strand
GCGCCTCGAGCGGGGCCGGCTGTACACTCTGGACTTCGCGGCAACGGTCTCTACCGAAGAGTTTCAGTCGCTGTGGCCCCTGCTGCACGACCGCATGACCGAGTCGGCATTGTCCGAACCGGTAACGGAGGAACTGCTCTTCGCCGAGCATCCGCCACGACCGTTGCGTCACATCGGCCTGCTGCGGGAAGGCGCCAACGCGCTCGCCGATGCGAACGCCGAGCTCGGCCTCGCGTTGTCCGACGCCGAGATCCAATACCTGGCGGATCAATTCGCGGCGCTGCAGCGCGATCCGACCGACGTTGAGCTCATGATGTTCGCTCAAGCGAACTCTGAGCATTGCCGTCATAAGGTGTTCAATTCCGACTGGATCATCGACGGGCAGCCCACCGATCGCAGTTTGTTCCAGATGATCAAGAACACCTACGCACACGCATCCGAGGGCGTGCTGTCTGCCTATACCGACAACGCGGCGGTCGTCGCCGGTTTCGAGACGGCATGGTTTTTCGCCGACCCAAGCACGCATATTTATCGTTGCAGCGACGAGCCGGCTCACCTCGTGATAAAGGTGGAGACCCACAATCATCCCACGGCGATCTCACCCTTCCCCGGCGCTGCGACGGGTTCAGGCGGCGAGATTCGGGATGAGGGCGCGACCGGCAGGGGCGCAAAGCCGAAATCGGGGTTGACCGGATTTACGGTCTCCCATCTGGATCTACCGGACTGGCCGCAGAAGTGGGAGGCTGCGAGCGCGGGCCGCCCGGATCGGCTCGCCTCCCCGCTGCAGATCATGCTCGATGGGCCGATCGGTGGGGCTCAGTTTAATAATGAGTTCGGCCGGCCGAACCTGGCGGGATATTTTCGAACCTGCCTGCTCAGCGCGCAGGATCAGTGGCGCGGTTATCACAAGCCCATCATGGTCGCCGGCGGCTTGGGCAATATCCGCGACGCCCATGTGGAGAAGCTGGAGGCACCTCCGGGGTCGAAACTGGTCGTACTCGGGGGCCCGGCCATGCTGATCGGGCTGGGTGGCGGCGCGGCCTCCTCGAAGGGCAGCGGCTCCGGGGAGGAAGACCTCGACTTCGCGTCCGTTCAGCGAGGGAACCCGGAGATGCAGCGCCGAGCCCAGGAGGTCATCGACACGTGCTGGGCTTCGGGTGAGACGAATCCGATACTGTCGATCCACGACATCGGTGCCGGAGGTCTGTGCAATGCGGTGCCGGAGATAGCCGACCAGAGCCATCGTGGCGCGATCATCCAGCTCAGGGACGTACCCAACGACGAGCCGGGCATGACGCCGATGGAGTTGTGGTGCAACGAATCCCAGGAACGTTACATGGTGGCGATCGCGACCGACGACTTGCCGGCGTTCGCCGGCATCTGTGAACGGGAGCGCTGCCCGTATGCCGTCATCGGCGAGTTAACCGAGCAACGAGATCTGCTGGTAGCTGATAAGGAGTTCGGTAACCACCCCGTCGCGATGCCGATGGACGTGTTGTTTGGCAAGCTACCGAAGCTGACGCGTGAAACGAACTCCTCCGAGATCGAGCCCCCCGAATGGGACCGGTCCGAAGTGACACTGGATCTGGCCGTGCAGCAGGTGTTGTCGTTTCCGGCCGTGGCCGACAAGTCATTCCTTATTCATATCGGTGATCGTAGCGTCGGCGGGCTGGTCGCACGGGATCAGCTGGTCGGCCCTTGGCAGGTTCCCGTCAGCGACGTTGCCGTCACGAGCGCAAGTTACACCGGATACACGGGCGAGGCGTCGGCGATGGGCGAGCGGACGCCGGTCGCGATCTACGCCGGGCCGGCGTCTGCCCGCCTGGCGGTTGCCGAGTCGATAACGAACCTCGCGGCGGCCGATGTGGCGCAGCTGTCCGACATCCGCCTATCGGCCAACTGGATGGCCGCGGCCGGACACGCTAGCGACGACGCCGTGCTGTACCAGATGGTTCAAGCGGTAGGCCGGGAGTTGTGTCCGGCGCTAGGGGTCGCCATTCCCGTGGGCAAGGACTCTTTGTCGATGCGCACGGTCTGGCACGAAGACGGTCACGATCGGTCGGTGACCGCACCCGTCTCGCTGATCGTCTCTGCGTTCGCCCCGGTTGCGGATATTCGTCGGACTCTGACGCCGGAGTTACGTACCGATGTGGGCGATACGGTCCTGGTGCTGCTGGATCTTTCGGCTGGACGGCAGCGACTCGGTGGTTCTGCGCTCGCCCAGAGTTTCGGTGAGTTCGGCGGTGTCGCGGCGGACCTGGACGACCCGCAACGAGTCGTGCAGTTCTTCAACGCCCAAAGAGCGTTACGGGCAAACGATCTCCTCCT
>JAZFPW010000106.1:0-4596 GCA_036444815.1 Gammaproteobacteria bacterium | reverse complement strand
ACGTGCCTCATGTGCCACACCGAGCACCGGGGCGCGGACGCGAACATCGTCACGGTCGACGATGCCCAGTGCGGCGCCTGCCACGAGAAGCAATTCGTCGGCTTCTCGAAGGATCACCCGCCGTTTTCGGAGTCGTTCCCCGCATTTCGACGCACGTCGATCGCGTTCGACCACGCGAGTCACTTGGGCAAGCATTTCGTCGACGCGCGTTTCGCCGATCGCGCCCCTGCCACCTGCGCCTCGTGCCACACCGCGGCCGAGGGCGACCGCTCGTTGAGCCTGACGCCGTTCGAGACGGCGTGCGCGTCGTGTCATGGCGACCAGATGGCGCGACGCGAGCTCGTCGTGTTGCGACTTCCCGAACTGCCGGAAAACACGCTCGACCCGGATTCGGTCCTCGAAGCCTGCGGTCCGACGCTGGAAGCGTTCGAGACGCTTGTCGAGCGCGTCGAAGCGCTCGCGGCCGGCGACGAACCCGAGGAGCTGGAAGAAGAGGAATACGAAGCGGTGTCGGTCGACGAGTTGTCGTTGTTCGACGCCTATCTGCTCGATGTTGCGGCCGATGATCCGGACGAATATACTGTGCCGGTATATGAGCTTATGCTTGCCATGGCGGAGGGAGGCGCCGAGCCGTTGGCGGATATGCTGAACGAGCGGGCAGGTCGTCCCGTCGCCGCCAAGCTACTGGCCGGGCTGAACCCCGAGGTCGTCAAACGCGTCGCCTGCGCGTGGGCCGCCAATGGCGAGTACGAATCGCCAGCCGAACCCGATATGGGCGGCTGGTTTGGTGATTCGGTCGAGATTCGATATCGGCCCAAGGGCCACGCGGACCCGGTGGCGGCGAGCTGGATCGAGTTCGGTATCGCCGCGGCCCGCGACGCCGGCGACGACGAGTCCGGCGAGCGGGCCGTCGCCCTGCGCGACAGTCTGATCGCAGGCAAGGAAGGCGTCGGCGCGTGCATCAAGTGCCACGCCGTGAGCCTCGCCAGCGCCGAAAGCGCGGAAAACGACCTCAGCGTCGAGTGGCGCGCCCGCGGCCGGTCGTCGCGGCCCTATCACGTCTTCTCGCACGACATCCATATCAAACTGCTCAACGCCGGCAGCGCCAAGCTGGCCGAGCCGGAAAAGGGTTGCAGGCGGTGTCACCAGCTTAACGCGAAGGCGGACTTCGCCTCGGGCTTCACCGATTTCGACCCGTCGTCGTTCGCCAGCAACTTCGGGCCGATCACCAAGGAGACCTGTACCGAATGCCATTCCACGAACCAGGTGCGTGAGACTTGCCAGCTGTGTCACGAATACCATCGTGAACCGTCGTTCAAGATGAGGATCTCGCAAAATGATGGATAACCGCCGGGTCTGCCTGTTCCTGCCGATCGCAGTGATCGCCGCTTTCCTGCTCGCCGCGGGGGCGCCCGTGCGGGCGCAAGGCGACGCAGACGCGGCGCACGCCGACGCCTTGGCCGAGAGCTCGTATCCGAGCGCTTCCCAGTGCGCGTCGTGCCACCAGCAGATCTACGACGAGTGGAGTTCGTCGAATCACGCCTACGCGTCGATCTCGCCGATGTTCCACAAGTTCGAGCAGGCGATCATCGACCTCACGCAAGGGACGATCGGCACGTTCTGCGTGCGCTGTCACCAGAGCGCCGGCACCACCCTCGGCGAGCCGC
Source organism: Gammaproteobacteria bacterium (assembly GCA_036444815.1). Taxonomy (GTDB): domain Bacteria; phylum Pseudomonadota; class Gammaproteobacteria; order Steroidobacterales; family Rariloculaceae; genus SMWC01. The sequence continues at coordinate 2,929 of JAZFPW010000106.1, read as the reverse complement.
GCGAGATGCCACTGTGGGAGCGCAGCCAGATCTCGCGTGAGGGCGTCACCTGCGTCACCTGCCATCGCATCGATGAGGAATACTCCAAGGCCAACGGCGAGCGCCGCATCGTGCCGGGCGACATTCATCAACCCGTCTACGGACCGTTCGACGGCGACGGCGTCGCCGAGGTGGTGGGAAACAAGAACTTCTACAAGGTGGCCACCGAAGCGGGCGAACGCGGCAACAAGATTCATGCCAAGGGCGTCAAGTTCGAGCAGATGTCGAAGTCGGAGTTCTGCGTGTCGTGCCACCAGGTGCTGGTGAACCTGGGGATAAAGCTCGAGGTCGTCTGGGACCAGTACCGCGCCTCGCCCGCCGCCAAACAAGGCATCACCTGCCAGGAATGCCACATGGGCAAGGTGCCCGGCGTCGCCGCCGGGTTCGAGACAGGCCCCGCCGCGGTGGTCAACGGCAAGCCGATCAACCCGGACCGCAAGCACTCGAACCACTCGTTCTACGGGCCCGGCTATCCGATCGCCCATCCCGGCGTCTTTCCGCACAACCCGGAAGCCGAGCAGTGGACGATCGAGGAGTGGCTGCATTTCGACCATCGCGCCGGCTGGGGCACCGAGGAGTTCGAGGACAAGGTCGAGGAGGGCGAGATCGAGGTCGAGTTCCCCGACGTGTGGGAGGACCGCTTCGATCGCGAGGAGGCGTTCGAGATCATCGAGGTCAACCTCGAGAAGCTCGAGGACAAGCGGCGCCTGCGCCAGGAGGTCATGGAGAACGGCTCGCGCATCGACGGCCCGTACTTCAGCGGCACGCCGCGGGTCGGCAAGTCGCTCAAGCTCCACTACCTGATAAGCAACACCGATCCGGGCCACAACCTGCCGTCGGGATCGCTCGGCGCGCAGCCCGAGATCTGGCTCAACGTCGCCCTCATCAACCCGTTCGGCAGGAACGTCTGGGAATCGGGGTACGTCGACGCCAACGGCGACATGGCCGATCTGCACTCGCTCGAGCTCGCCGCAGGCAGGATCAAGCACGACAATCAGCTGTTCAACCTGCAAACCAAGTTTCTCACCACCAACGTCAAGGGCACCGACCGCGAGATGTACCTGCCGGTCAACTTCGACGTCGACCAGCGGCCGTTCCTGCGTCCGCCGGGACAGCCGACGACGGTGATCAATCATCCGCCCTTCGTCCGCATGGAGAGCCGTAGCCTGCCGCCGCTGAGCTCGCGCAAGGCCAAATACAAGATCCCGGCGAAGGCGTTCGACAAACCGGGCACCTACAAGCTCGCGGTGCGCCTGCGCAGCCGAGCCGAGCCGATCTACTTCATGCGCTTCGTCGGCGCGACGAGCGACATGGAGCGGTCGATGAACGAGTGGATGATCGACATACACCCATACACAGTCGCTTTCGAAGTAAAATAGAAACAAAATAGAGGCTGGGTAGAAACCAAATCAAAACTAAGTAGAAATCTCATAAATTAACCAGGGGCCGACATGCTGGAGGAGAAGGAGTTGTACAGGGAGGCGCGTGGTCTGGCGGTGGCGGGGGCGCTCGTCGTCGCACTCGTTTTGGCTGGCGGCGGGAGCGCGACCCTCGCCGGCGAAGTAGGCGCCGAACCCCGCATTCCCGAGGGCGTCGAGCGCGTTCCGCACGATTCGACCGTGTTCCGGCCCGATCCCACTTACGAGGACAAGCCGTACGACGTCGACGCGCAGATCGAGATCTACGGCGGCAAGACCGAGTTCAAGCCGCCGCGGCCGCTGCTCGAACTGGGGCGCGAGATCTACACCGCGGGCCCGTTCACGGAAGCGAAGACCTATCTCGGCGACAAGAATCCGCTGGCACCGCATTTCTACGTTTACGGCGATTTGCAGACCGTCGTCGGCTACGCCGACAACGGCGCGGTCGAGGTAGGCCAGTTAGCAACCAGGCTCAACCTCGACCTCGATCTCGGCATCACGCCGACCGAGCGGATACACGCGTTCCTGCGGCCGCTCGACCGCGGTGGCAAGTTCACCCGCTACGAGTTCTATGGCGACGACGACGACGAGAATTTCGAGGGCGAGTTCAACGGCAACATCGAGGCGCTGTTCTTCGAGGGCGACGTCGGTCCCATCACGCAGGGAATCACCGGCGAGTACAACAATATCGACCTGCCATTCGCAGTAGGTTTCATGCCGCTCCTCATGCAGAACGGCATCTGGCTCGAGGACGCCTTCATCGGCGTTGCGGCGACGATTCCCGCCATGAACAGCCCGGCGCTCGACATCTCGAACGCCGATGTGACGGTCTTCGCCGGCTTCGACCAAGTCGATTCGCAGGCGTTCATCGACACCGTGGGCGACGTCGCCAACCACAATGTGAACATTTACGGAGTCACGGCCTTCATCGAGGCGAACCAGGGATACTGGGAGATCGGTTACGGCTACTCCGACGGCGAGGGGGCGAACCTCGACGATTTCGACTACCACAACCTGACCGCGGCCTTCACCAGGCGCTACGGTTCGTGGCTGTCGAACAGCGTGCGAGGAATTTGGAACTTCGGCCAGGACGCCCCCGGGCGGCAGCAGACCGCCGACGGGTTCATTCTCTTCGTGGAGAATTCTCTGATCACGAGACTGCCCACGACGCTGGTTCCCTACGCCAACTTCTGGGCCGGCTTCGACCGCCCCCAGGGCCTCGGACAGCAGGCGCGCGGGCTCTTGAAGAACACGGGCATCAACTTCGAGACCGACGCGATAACCCAGTTCCCCAAGCTCGACGACACCGGGCGCAACACCTACGGCGGGGCGCTCGGCCTCGAGTATCTGTTCGAGCTCGACCAGCAGATCGTCGTCGAGGTGGCGACGGCGCAGGTGATCGAGGGGGACAATGAGCCCGGGCGCCCGGCGCTGGGTGATCAGTACGCGATCGGCTTCCGCTATCAGCTGCC
>JAZFPW010000105.1:0-2322 GCA_036444815.1 Gammaproteobacteria bacterium | reverse complement strand
CGATCGACGGGTCCATGTACCGCGCCATCGTCGACTTCACGCGCTTTTCGCTGGTGATGTCTTCGATCATGATCATCGAGCCGAGACGATTCTTCTCGGCGCTGATCAAGGGAAGGACGGTGAGATTTACCGACAGCTTCTGTCCGTCGAATTCCATCTCGGCGTCCATGGTGAGTTCGGAGGCCTGCATCTCCGCGACGCGTTCCACCTTCTCCGGGACCCAGCTGCTGGCGCCGACGAAGAATTCCTTGGCCTGCCGCTCGAGGATGTCCGCCGGCGCGACCTGCATGATGCGCAGGCCGGCGACGTTGCAGGTGATGATCTTTCCATCCTCGTCCACGGTGATCACGCCGTTCGACATGCTCTCCAGCATGCTCTCGTTGTAGTGCTTGATCTTCTGGACCTCGTCGAACAGCTTGGCGTTTTCCAGTGCGATCGACACCTGCGCGGTGAAGGCCCTTAGGCGCGACTCGTCGTCTTCCGTAAACGCGCTTCCGCGTTTGTTCAGAACCTGCGTGACCCCGATCGTTTTACCGTGCTTGTTGACCACCGGGACGCAGAGCATGGAGCGCGTGAAATATCCGGTTTCCCGATCGACGGCCGGGTTGAACCTCAGGTCCGCATAGGCGTGGGGAATGTTGACCGACTCTCCCGAGGTGAACACGGCGCCGGCAACACCCATGTGATTGGGAAAGCGGATTGGCTTGGCGTCGAGTCCGGAACCCACTTCCGACCACAGTTCGTTCGTTTTCTCGTCGTTCAGAAAGAGGGTCGAGCGCTCCGTGTTGAGCATTCTCGACACCTCGGCCATGATCTTCTGCAGAAGCGTCCCGAGCTGGATCTCGGAGGATACCTCGGAGACGACATCGAAAAACTCCATCTCCCGGGTGCGCGACTTCTCCATCCGTTCGACGATCTGGTTGCTTTGCAGCGCGCCCGCGGCCTGGGTAGCCATGGCCTCGAGGAGCGCCAGGTCGTCCTCGGTAAACTGGCCCTCTGTCTTGTTGAGCGTTTGGATAACACCGATGATCTCGCCGTTGACCGTCTTGACCGGGGCGCAAAGGACGTTTTTGGTGACGAACTCGGTCTGCTCGTCGACATGAGAACTGAAGCGGTCGTCCGCGTAGGCGTCATGACAAATCAATCCCTCGCCGGACGTGTAGACGAAGCCGGCGAGCCCAGTGGTGTTCAACATCCTGATTTCAAGCTTGAGATATCCCAGGGCGACGCGCGCGTACAACTCGCCGGTCCGGGCATCGTTCAGGAAGAGCGTCCCGCGCTCGGCGCCTGTCGCCAAGGTCGTGAATTGCACGACCGTATCGAGCGCCTCGTCCAACGTCTGTGCGGCCGCCACTTTTTGCGAAATGCTAAGCAATATTTCCGCTTGCTGCAGCTGACTGACCACATCGGCCGATGAACGGCGTGGCGCGCGTTTGGCGGTTGGCGCGCGCTGGTCGCTACTTCGCATCACGCTCCTCGATCTGCCGGCGCAGGGCCTCGATCGTCTGCTGCAACTGGTTCCGCTCATCGCGTAACGCCCGCTCGCGCTCCTGCATTGCTCCCTCGTACGTACACTTGTTGCGTTCCAGTTGGTCGCGCAGTGCCGTCACCGTGGCCTTGAGCTGGACGATCTCATCGTTGGCGGCGGCGACCGCCCGTTGAACGCTTTGCTCCGCCTCGAACCGCATTTTTTCCAAGCCGTCGCGCAGGCTGGTCACCGTGGCCTTGAGCTGGGCGATTTCGTCGTTGGCGGCGGCGACCGCCTGCTGAACGCCTTGCTCCTTCTCGAACCGCATTCCGTCCAACTTGTCGCGCAACGCGCTGATCGTTTCCTTTAATTGGCGGTTCTCGGTTCGAGCCAGATGCGATTCATCGGGTCCGGCCTGGGGTTCCATTCGGGACTCGCTCATTGATTCAACTCGGACCGCCGGGTCGTGTCTCCGCCACCGAGAGACGTCCCAAGGCTTTCGGGTCGCCTGATCGGCCGCGCTCAGGCGTCTTGCTGAACAACGGAAAGCCTCCTCGCGGTTTCGTAAATCCCGCGGTGAATTTCGGAAAATTTGAGCCCCACTCTCACGGTTTTGCGAGTTGAGCGGTCCGTGTCGGTGGACTTGGGGCCGACATCATGGTCCTTGCTCCACCACGCCTGTTCGGCCTCGAAATGACCGGCCCCCTCAATCCGCAACGTGAGGGCAACGCTGTACGGGAAGTGTTTCGACGTCTCGATCGTCGCGCCGCCCGCCGACAACTCCTTGACGATGACGCTCGATACTCTATCGCCCAACCTCAGGTCGCCAGGCAGTTCGACGGCAATGCGCGGGT
>JAZFPW010000104.1:0-3047 GCA_036444815.1 Gammaproteobacteria bacterium | reverse complement strand
GCCGACGATGGCATGGCCTGATTCATGGTAGGCAGTGAGCTTTTTCTCGTCCTCGCTCATGACCATGGAGCGCCGCTCGGCCCCCATCATGATCTTGTCCTTCGCCTTGTCGAACTCCTCCATCGTCACCGTGCGCCGATTGGCGCGCGCCGCAAGCAGGGCAGCCTCGTTGACGAGGTTGGCTAGATCGGCACCGGAGAATCCCGGCGTTCCGCGGGCAATCACGGAGGACTTGACGTCGGCCCCAATCGGTACCTTGCGCATATGCACTTTCAGTATCAGTTCTCGCCCGCGGACATCGGGCAACGGCACGATGACCTGACGATCGAAGCGCCCTGGACGCAGCAGTGCCGGGTCCAACACATCAGGCCGGTTGGTTGCTGCGATCACGATGACGCCGTCGTTACCCTCGAAGCCATCCATCTCAACGAGGAGCTGATTCAGCGTCTGCTCACGTTCGTCATGGCCACCGCCGAGCCCCGCACCCCGATGTCGACCGACGGCATCGATTTCATCGATAAAGATAATGCAGGGCGCATGCTTCTTAGCTTGTTCGAACATGTCACGCACGCGAGACGCGCCCACGCCGACGAACATCTCCACGAAGTCGGATCCGGAGATCGTGAAGAACGGCACACTGGCCTCGCCGGCGATGGCTCTCGCCAGGAGCGTCTTGCCGGTGCCCGGAGCGCCCACGACGAGCACGCCCTTCGGAATCTTGCCGCCGAGTCGTTGGAACTTCGCGGGATCCTTGAGGAATTCGACGATCTCGACGACCTCCTCCTTCGCTTCCTCGATGCCCGCGACGTCGGCGAATGTCACGCTGACTTGATCTTCACCCAGTAAACGGGCGCGACTCTTGCCGAACGACATCGCACCGCGGCCAGCACCGCCGCCCTGCATCTGCCGCATGAAATAAACCCAGACCGCAATGAGAAGCAGGATCGGGAACGAGGATATAAACAACTGCAACAGGAACGACTGCTGCTTCGGCGGGCTGGCCTGAATGACCACGTCGTGTTCATCCAGCGTGCCGATCAGAGCGGTGTTGTCGGTCTCGGGGTTATAGGTGATGAACTGCTCACCCTGGCGGACTGCGTGAATCGCATCGCCGTCGAAGACGACTTCCTCGACGGACCCATCCTCAACGTAGGACAGGAACTGCGAATAAGGCACGTTCGCGATGCGCTGGCTCGGCGTTCCGAAACTCTGGAATACCATCACGAGCACCAGTGCGATGACCACCCAAAGAATGACGTTCTTTGCCAGGTCGTTCAATGCGTTACCCTCTAGACCTTTAAACTGAGTCTAAGCGCTAGACCCTACTACATCCCATAATTTCTCGCCAGCAAGTACGTCTCACGGCTGTCAGGCCTCGAGGCCTGTGGTTTGAGCAGGCGTACCTTCTGAAATCGTCCCTCCGCGAGCTTCACGAAGTCCTCCATACCCTCGCCCTGAAACAGTTTCACCAGAAAGACGCCTCCGCGCCGCAGGGTCGTCTCGGAGAAGCTGAGCGCCGCCGTGGCCAAATCCATGATTCTCGGCTGGTCCACGGCCCGATGCCCGGTGATATTGGGGGACATATCGGACATTACAAGGTCCAGTTGGGCGTCCAACAACGCTTCCTCGAGGGCCGCGAGCGTCTGGTGGTTCGTGAAGTCTCCCTGGATAAACCGAACGCCGGGGATCGGCTCCATCGGTGCCAGGTCCACGGCCCAGACCCCGCCGCGAGATCCCACGATGCCGGCTGCGTACTGGCTCCACCCCCCCGGACTCGCGCCGAGATCCGCACACGCGATACCGGGCTTCAGAATCCGCTCCTTCGCCTGAATTTGCTCCAGCTTGAAGTAGGCTCGAGAACGCACGTTTTGCTGAACGGCCTTCTCGACATAGGGGTCTCTACCCTGCTGTTGACGCCAATGCGAAGAAGAACCTGACTTTCGCGCCACTGACGCCACCACCACGCCTTATATACTTCTCTACCATGTCGCTGACGGAACCCCAATGCAAGCATTTGAGAGGCCGAGGGCACGGCCTCAAAGCCGTCGTGCTCGTCGGCTCCGGCGGTCTAACCAACCGGGTGCTCGAGGAAATCAACAGCACGCTGGAGCGTCATGAACTGATCAAAGTCCGCATCCGCAGCGGAGATCGTGAGGCACGGGACGCTTTGATCCGAGAGGTCGTCAGCGGTTCGGCAGCGGAGTTGGTGCAGCGAATCGGGAATGTCGCGTTGCTCTATCGCGCCGCAGAAAAGCCGACGATCGTGCTACCGCCGTAACAGCGACGACCGCTTCTGCAGCAAGCAGCCAGGTTCGTCACAATGCCTCAGACGTATTCGACGACTGTAATCTCGTACGTGACCTTGCCCCCGGGCGTCGTCACCTCTACGACATCACCTTCCTCTTTGCCGATCATGGCGCGGGCGGTCGGCGAGCTGATCGACAACAGGCCGCTCTTGATATCCGCTTCGTCCTCACCGACCAACTGGTAGCGGGTCGTCTGGTCATTGTCGACGTTCGCGAGATGCACGGTCGCACCGAACACCACCTTGCCGGCCGCATTGACCTTGTCCAGCTCGATTATCTGAGCATTCGAGAGCTTGCCTTCGATGTCTCGAATACGCGCCTCCGCGAGCCCTTGCTCTTCTTTAGCTGCGTGGTACTCCGCGTTCTCCCGCAAGTCACCGTGCTCGCGCGCGGTAGCGATAGCGGTCGAGATCTGCGGGCGCTCCGCCTTCAGGCGTTTCAACTCCTCCTGGAGCTTTGCTGCGCCCCGCGCGGTCAGAGGTACCTTGCTCACCCCGCCGTCACCCTGGCATGCAGGTCCTGTAGGCGGTTGACCACGACATTGTTCTGATACTCCAAGGCGTCACACGTGGCTTTAGCGGCTGCCAGAGTCGTATAGTAAGTCACTTTCTGATGTACCGCTGCGGCGCGAATGGAATGGGATTCGCGAATGGCCTGCTTACCTTCGGTCGTATTCACGATCAGGCTGAACTCGTTGTTCTTGATCATGTCCACGATATGCGGGCGCCCTTCGCGAACCTT
>JAZFPW010000103.1:0-4188 GCA_036444815.1 Gammaproteobacteria bacterium | reverse complement strand
TGAACGAACCGAACACGTACCCTAGCACGATCAATACACCCACGACATACGATTGTTGCAACGCTCGTGACAACACGAAACCGTTGATATCGATAGACCATAGGATCAATAGAAAAAACAGCCAGGTACCTAAGTTAGGTGTGTTGACTTCACCGTTCTCGAAGCCCACCAACGAGAGAACAGGAATTTCTATCAGTGTAAGAAAAGTCTCGGCACCGAGTAGCGCGGATGCGGTTTGGACGAAGCGACGCGAATGCCCGAAGAGTGCCAGCACCAGCCAAACGAAGCCGACATAGAGCACCGTGTCGAAGATAACCATACCGACGGCTCGCGCCAGAGGCTGCAGGATCTGCATCGCGGCGACGCCCGCTGCAGCGTAGACGAGAAACAGTAGCCCAAACAGGAAACCAGACGCGGGCACGTGCTCTGGGCCACGACGGTGCAGAGCTATGTCCACGAAGACTAATCCGAGGCGCCACAAGCCGCTCGTCTCTCCAGGCATTCGCCTCTCTACAAGAGTTGTGTAGATTGATGATAATAGCGTATGGACAAAACGTAGCTAGAGCGGATGGTTGACACGGGCCTGTTTATAGATTCCGACAGGAAATTAACGGCGTTGCTCGCGAGCATTGCTGACGAACCTGCATTGGCGCTGGATACGGAGTTCGTGCGAGAGAAGACCTACTACCCGAAGCTCGGTCTGATACAGATCGCCACCCCGGGAGTCGCAGCCTGCATCGATTGCACTACCGAAATCGATCTTGCGCCTTTCTTCGACCGGTTGTTCGAGACCGGATGCTCCTGGGTAGCGCATAGTGCCCGTCAGGATCTAGAGGTGCTGTATCAACATGACCAACGAGCGCCTGCCGAACTGGTCGACACGCAGATCGCTGCCGGATTACTGGGGCACGCACCACAGATCGGCCTCCAGGATCTGCTGGCCGAGGAACTCGGCGTCAAGCTTGAGAAGGGGCATACGCGCACGGACTGGATCCGTCGACCGTTGCCTGACGGTGCGGTGCAGTATGCCCTGGACGACGTTCGTTACCTGCTACCGCTGTGGGAGCTCCTTGCGCAGAAACTGGACGTCGTGCAGCGCGGCGACTGGCTCAAGGCGGATTGCGTCACCGCGCTCAGCATCCCACCGGTCACCTCGCCAGTGACACTGTGGACACGGCTCCGTGGATTGCGATCAGTGAGCCCGCAGCAGCAGTGCGCGGCGCTCGCATTGGTGAGGTGGCGTGAGCGGTACGCGCAATCACGCGACCGGCCGCGGCGCTGGATCATGGGCGATGAGCTACTTCTGCGCATCGCGAGAACGCTGCCAGAGGATCTAGAGTCACTGAAGTCCATACCCGAGATGCCCAGTCGCCTGGCGGACCGCTCCGGCCAAGATATTCTCTCTGAGCTGCAAGACTCTGACGGAGTCGACCAGCGCGCGCTCATCGACACGCACCTGACGCTGGAGCGACCGGATAAGAAAGACCTGCAGGCATTTCAAGAGCGGGTTCGTGGTCGCGCCGACGAGCTGGGAATCCAGAGTGAAGTCCTGGCGACACGTAAGGAGATCGGCGACATCCTGGTCGACAGGCCCTCCGGCCGCGTCGACGAGGGCTGGCGTCAACTCGAGCTCCAGAGTCTACTGGCCGATCGCCGCCAATAATCGCGAGTAGACTTCAGCGAGCGTGCCCTCAGCCTGCACCGTTCGCAACAGCCCACGATCGCGGTAGTAATCGATCAATGGCGCAGTCTCCCGTTCGTAGACCTCCAGACGGTTTCGTATCGTAGCCTCATCGTCATCGGCACGCCGTAGCAACTCGCCGCCGGCGTCTGTGCACGCGTCCAGCTCTTCCCGCGACGAGAGATAGATATTCAATAATTTCCCAGTCTTGGAGCACGTGCGTCGTCCCGTCAAGCGCTTCAGTAAAATATCGAAACGCACGTCCATGAGGACGGCGGCGTCGAGTCGTAGTGTCAGATCCGACAGCACGGTCTCCAAGTCCAGCGCCTGGGCGCGATTACGCGGGAACCCGTCGAGTACGAACCCGGCATCCGCATCGTCGTCGCTGAGCCTTTCCTTAATAATTCCTAACACGATGTCATCAGAGACAAGATTCCCCGCATCCATGACGGCTTTCGCCTTGAGACCAAGATCCGTACCCGCGGCGACCGCGCTGCGAAGCAAGTCGCCGGTGGAAACCTGGGGCCAGCCATGGTCGCTCTGCAGCTGCTGTGCTTGCGTGCCCTTGCCAGAACCGGGGGCTCCGAGCAATACGATTCTCATGGCGGATTCTCCGCGTTACTGTGTTGTGACGATACGGGACGCGTAAACTAGCCCGGACTATTCTCATCGTCAATCTAACCGATCTCTTTGGTATCCTGGTTGGAAACCCCGTCGAAACAAGATTCTGCACTGGAGGATTCGTGAAGCAAAACGCATTTTACGCCCAGTCCGGAGGCGTGACCGCGGTTATCAACGCCTCCGCGTGCGGGGTCTTGGAGACCGCAAGAAAGCACAGGAATAAGATCGGCAAGGTGTTCGCCGGGCGTAACGGCATTATTGGCGCGTTAACAGAGGACATGCTCGACACCAGTAAGGAATCCGCAGCGACCATCGCTGCGCTGCGCCACACGCCCGGAGGGGCGTTCGGTTCCGCCCGCTACAAAATGAAGGGATTGGACGACAACCGCGCCGAGTACGAACGGCTCATCGAAGTATTTAGGGCCCACGACATCGGCTACTTCTTCTATAACGGCGGTGGTGACTCGATGGACACGGCTCACAAGGTGTCCCAGATCGGCAGGAAGCTCAAGTTTCCAGTGACCTGTATCGGGATCCCGAAGACCGTAGACAACGACCTACCGGTCACCGACGTATGCCCCGGGTTCGGCTCGGTCGCGAAGTATGTGGCGGTATCCACGCGAGAGGCTGCGTTGGACGTCGCTTCGATGGCGAAGACGTCGACCAAGGTGTTCATTCTCGAAGTCATGGGACGACACACCGGCTGGATCGCCGCTGCATCGGCGCTGGCCGGACAGACTGCGGCGGATGCTCCTCATATCATTCTCTTCCCAGAGGTTCCTTTCGACGAGACTCGTTTCCTCACTCGAGTAAAGGAATCCGTGCGCCGTTATGAGTATTGCGTCGTGGTCGTCTCCGAGGGCGCGCGCCATCCGGACGGCCGCTTTATCGCGGACGCCGGCACTCGCGACGCGTTCGGCCATGCCCAGCTCGGCGGCGTGGCGCCGGCGATCGCCAGCCTCATCAGGGATCGCCTGGGCTACAAGTATCACTACGCGATCGCGGATTACCTCCAGCGTTCGGCGCGGCACATCGCTTCGAAAGTGGATGTCGAGCAAGCCTATGCAGTCGGCAAGAAGGCCGTCGAGTTGGCGCTACAGGGACAAAACGCGGTAATGCCAATCATAGTACGCAAGTCCCAGACGCCGTATCGGTGGGCCGTCGGTCAAGTCGCACTAAGCCGGGTAGCCAATCGCGAGAAAATGATGCCGAGAGGATTCATCAAGCGCGACGGCTTCGGCGTGACCGCCGCTTGTCGACGTTATCTGGAACCGTTAATACGTGGTGAAGACTACCCGCCTTATCACAACGGGCTGCCGCGCTACGCGAAGCTTCGGGATGTCCCTGTCGCGCCAAGGCTCCGTGGAAAGTTTGTGCTAAAATGACGCGCCTCTCGCGGCACGGTTTGGGCCGCGAAGCTAAGAACAACGGGTCCGCATTAAAGACTTACACGCTGAAGATCATCCCCAATCGACCCTGTGAACCCAACAGGTAGATCGCGGTCGGTCGTGCTTGGGGTAAATATCCCCTGCCATTTCCAGGAGTCGACAACCCGCGCCTGCGGGTTCGCGAGTCTTGGCGGCCGGGAAAATAGGGAGAACACGGAATGAATCCATCTACCGCTTTGTGGCTCTGCTTGGGAGCTTCAGCACTGGCACTGCTCTACGGCGTGATTACGGCGACCTGGGTCCTCCGCCAACCAGCAGGCAACGAGCGCATGCAGGAAATTGCAGCGGCCGTGCAGGAAGGCGCGAACGCCTATATGAACCGGCAGTATTCTGCGATCGGGGTCGTCGGCGCCATCATATTCGTCATCTTGGGCGTCGCACTGGAATGGGCGACAGCGATCGGGTTCGCGATCGGCGCGATCTTGTCCGCGCTGGCGG
>JAZFPW010000102.1:0-5599 GCA_036444815.1 Gammaproteobacteria bacterium | reverse complement strand
ACGGTCCGCGACTTCCTCTGGGCCGTATTGCCGGTGTTCCTGCTGATATCGCTTGTCCTGGGCGGGATCTATGGCGGCATCTTTACGCCGACAGAAGCCGGCGCCGCGGGTGCGCTCGCAGCCATGTGCCTTGCCCTGATCAAGCGCCGCCTGTCCTGGCCCGGGCTATGGGGCGTAATTCGCGAGACTGGCCAGGTTACGGTCACGATACTGTTTCTTATTATCAGTGCGAGCACGTTCAGCCGCATGCTGACGCTGACCGGCCTGCCCGCCGACATGGCCGCTTATCTTGGCGGCGGCGATTTAGGCCTGGCAGGTTTCCTTGCCGGCTATTTGTTACTGCTGATCGTACTCGGCACGGTGCTGGACTCGACATCCATCCTGTTGATTCTGCTCCCGTTGGCCTTACCCGTCGTCGCCGAGCTCGGCGGTAACCTGGTCTGGTTCGGCGTCGTGACCGTGATCGGCGTCGAGATCGGCTTGCTGACGCCACCGCTGGGGCTCAGTGTCTACGTGATCAAATCCACGCTCGACGACGACACGATCAGCCTGGGTGCGATATTCTCCGGCGCGTTTCCGTTCGTGTTGATCACGCTGGCCGTAACCGTCCTGTTGATGGCGTTCCCGTCGCTGAGCCTGATATTTCTCTAACGCGCGAACACCTGTAACCTATCATTCGGAGAGATAACATGTCGAATTTGGTCTTAGTAGTCAGCGTCAAAGTAAAACCGGGACACGCAGATGCGCTGATCCCCGCAATGCTGGAGAACGCCGCTCAATCCGCGCTGGAAGAGACCTGCTACCAGTTCGACGTGATCGTTTCACAAGACAACCCGAATTCTTTCACGTTCTACGAAGTCTATAAAGACGAACAGGCGCTGGAGGACCATCGACAGACGCCGCACTACTTGAACTACTACAAAGTGATGCAGGAACTGGGCGACAACGTCGAGCGAAGCATCCAGTTGCACGACAAGATGAGCTAACGCGTCTCTCGCTCGCCAGAAGATCGCTGTCGCTACTCCACGAGCTTCCGGTCTATGCCCGCAGCCGTCTCGATCGCTTTGCACACCGCCGAGGTATCCAGATGATCGAGACCCAGAGCGATAGCAGAATTGAATTTCTGTCGGCTTGAGACGTAAAGATCTATCGGCGACTGAATGCTGGCTGCAAACTCGGTGATGACCGAGGCATCTTTTTCGTAGACCGCGAACATCGTGCCGCCGCCTTCGCGGTAGTCGGATTTCGCCATCATCGCGCCACGGATTTCGAACATTTTCGACGACCCAGCACTCTCCTTCAGTACGGAATACACGAGGTTTGGATCCAGCCCGGCCTTCTGACCCATGACGATGCACTCGGCGGCCGCCGTCACATGCACATGTACTAGGTAATTGGCGAGGAACTTCATACGGCTGCCATTGCCAACGTCGCCGACATAGAAACTCGTGGCGGTAAAGCCCTTCAGCACTGACTGAACGCTGTTGTAGGCACTCTCATCGCCACTGACATAAATCGACGCCATCATCTTGGCCAACATCGGCGGCGTCGCGCTGATCGGTGAATCGAGAAAGACCATTCCGCCGGCTGTGACCTTCTCGTGCGCGGCGAGCTTCTGTTCGATCGTCAACGTGCTGCACTCGATGAGGATCTGGCCCGGTTTGTCGTGCCCCAGCACACCCTCGACCACAATCTCCAATGCGCCGGCGTTCGGTAGAGAGGAGATCAGCACGTCGGCCCGTTCAGCCACTTCGGTCACCGATGCGGCCTTCTCCAAACCGAGTTCGTCGAGGGCAGCCATGCGATCGGGCAGAATATCGAAGCCGATGACGCTGAACTTATTCTTAAGCAGGTTCCCAGCGATATTCCCGCCCATGGGCCCCAAGCCGATAACACCAACCGTTACACTCATATTGCGTTCCCCTGATTCCAGTCTCTATACAATGCTTCGCCGCCAGAGCGCGGATAGGCTGCACTTTACAATAAGCTATAATCAAAGGATAACGAAAAAGACTGGAATAAATTGAATGAAATACCCTGCAACTCGCCTATCATCGCTGGCGGCGTTCGGCATTGTGGCAACGTCTTTGCTGACAGTGGGCGGCATCGCCCGAGCCGACACCTTCACTCTGAGAATCGCCTCCGGGCACCCGCCTGGGGTCGTTTATGCCGGGCTGATGAAGGACTACTTCGAACCGGAGCTTTCGGCCCGGGTCGAGGCCCGCACCGAGCACACGATCAATTTTATCGAAGGCTACAGCGGCTCTATTGTTAAAGTCGCCGAAACGCTGGAAGGCGTTCAGAACGGCATCATTGATATCGGCGGATTCTGCTACTGCTTCGAGCCTTCCAATCTGCCATTGCACGCGTTTCAGGTCATGTTGCCATTCGGCACCATGGATCCCACGGTCAGCTTGAATATCGCGCGAGACGTCTATGAAGCCGTACCTTACTTAACGAATGTCTTCGAGGAGCAATACAACCAGAAGCTGTTGGCACGTATCGCCGATGCCGGTTACAACCTGGGCACATCGTTCGACTGGGATACCGTCGAGGACCTGCAAGGGATCAAGATCTCCGGTGCCGGCCTGAATCTAAACTGGCTGCGATATGCCGGCGTGGTCCCGGTGCAGGGTTCGCTGCCCGAGGCCTATACCGGCATCAGAACCCATGTTTACGAGGGCTGGATCATGTTCCCGAGCGCCTGGGTGCAGCTGAACCTGTACGAGGTGGGCCCCTACTACACGATGATCGGTTTCGGTTCCATTACCTGGCACGGTCTGACGATCAACATGAACACCTGGAACAGGCTGCCACCAGAAGTCCAGGAGATATTGCTCGAGGTCGCCGCTGACTTCGAGGAGAAAACCGGTTCCAACAATAAGGAACGCTACGCAGGTGACGTCGAGACGCTGACGGAGCTGATCACGGTCAAGGAACTCGATCCCGAAGTACGAACGAACTGGGCCCTGTCGTTGAAGGACTGGCCGAAAGAAATGGTCGCCGAACTCGAGGCAAAGGGCCTGCCGGCGAAATTGGTGCTCGAGACGGCGTTGGAATCAGCCGAGAGGCAAGGTTACACCTGGCCTGTTCGCTACGAACTGGAGTAGAAGCGCGCACTCCTCAACGTAGCACGTGTCAATCGTCACTCTGAACGATCGTCTAACCAAGTTCCTCTTGGTGCTCGCCGCTGGGTGGGCTTTCATCCTGACGTTCATCATCGTCGCCGACATCGTCGGTCGTAGCGTTTTCGACGCGCCGGTCTACGGCGTGCGCGAGGTCGTCATGAACTCGATCGTAATGATCGTGTTTCTCCAAGCGGGTTACGCGATCCGCAGCCGCTCGATGTTGCGCGCGGATTTTCTTGCGCAAAAATTTTCGCCGTTGTTCGGGCGCATCGTGCTGGCATTCGGATACTTGTTGGGTGCTGCGTTTTTCTTGATGATTCTCGTCGGCGGTTGGGATATGGCCGTACACTCCTGGGTCGCCGGCGAATATGAAGGCGAAGGCGCGTTACGCGTACCCGCCTGGCCGACCCGCTTCACGATCCTGTTTGGCAGCGCGGTCGCCTTTCTTAACTACCTGCTCCTGATCTACCTGGATATTTTTCGGCCCGATCAGTTGGACTCGGTAGCCGATCCGGAAGGGAAGATCCATGGCTAAGCCGACAACAATTTAGGCGAAGCAGCGTGTTCGAAGCCAATATCGCGACCGTTCTGATCGTCTGCCTGCTGGTCATGGTCGCGATGGGCGTGCATATCGCGATCGCTTTAGGCATGACCAGTGCCTTGGGCGTATTCCTAGTCACGGATGGCAATTTCGACATCGTGTTGAATATGCTCGCCAGCACGGCCTACGAGTCCCTGCGCTCGTACGAGTTCGCCGTGATCCCATTGTTCATGTTGATGGGCGAGTTTATCGGCAAGTCGGGCGCGGTTGCCGACGTCTACCAGGGCATACAGCGAGGTCTACGGCGACTTCCCGGGCGCCTCGCCGTCGCGACGCTGCTGGGCAATGCGATTTTTTCCTTCGTCACCGGTGTCAGTATTGCGTCCGCGGCAGCCTTCTCGCGCATCGCCTATCCGGAGATGAAACGGTTCGGTTATCACCCCGGGTTTGCGTTGGGCGCGATCGCGGGTTCGAGCTGCCTCGGCATGCTAATCCCACCCAGCGTGTTGATGATCGTCTGGGGGCTGCTGACCGAGAGATCTATCGGCCAGATCTTTCTCGCCGGTGTTCTTCCCGGGCTATTACTGGTCACCCTGTTCGTGATCTATGTTGTGTCCATGGCGGTTCTGCGCCCAAGCCTGGTCGGCGGCGGGAACGCAGAAACAATCGAAGCGGCACGATCTGCACAACCGGACTCAACGCCTACGTCGAGTCCTGGGCAAATCTGGGGTAGCGCGATCGGTATTATCATGGTTGTGCTGGCCGTCCTGGGCGGTATCTGGTTCGGCATCTTCACGCCGACCGAGGGTGCGGGCGCCGGCGCGTTTATCGGCTTGATAATGGCAATCGCGAAAGGCATGCGCTACCGCGGCATGATTGAATCGATCCTGTCCGTTGGCCGCACCTCTGCGCCCATACTGCTGCTGTTGGTATCCGCTTCGCTATATTCCCGTACTTTGGCGATGACCGGCGTCTCGAACGCCATTCAGGATATCTTTCTCGGCTCCGACATGCTGCCTTGGATGGTCCTCGCCGTCATGGTGGGTATCTGGTTCATCCTGGGCATGGTTATCGACTCGATCTCCATCATGCTGTTGACCGTGACTATCTTCGAGCCCATCGCCGTAAATCTCGGCTACGACCCGATCGCGTTCGCCATCGTCGGCATTCTGGCGATCGAAGCCGGCTTGCTCACCCCACCGTTCGGCCTATTGGTCTATACGGTAAAGGCGGCGATCCAGGACGAGGATGATGGCATATCCATCATGCAAATCTTCCGAAGCTCCATGCCTTACTGGTTTATCATGCTGTTCGCCATGATAGCGATCGTGAATTTCCCGCAGATCGCAACCTATCTGCCCGACCTTGTGTTCTAGACCTCGCTATTCGAGATCAATGTCCAGGCGATGACGAGCACGAGGCCGATTACATCGCTCGTCAGGCCTTGACTCAGGAGCAGGATTCCCGAGGCTCCCGAAATGAGTCGGCCAGCCAGGGACAAGTGCGTCCTGAAGTAACCGACGATTGCGGTGGCGAGGAAAAATACGCCTACGACACCGGTCATGAACGTCGATGCGACTTCCCACGCGGTTCCCTGCGAGAGCAGGCCCGGCCCATAGAAGAACGCGAACGGCAGTAGATAGCATACCAGTCCGTACCGGAACGCCGTCCAACCGACTTCGTTGATATCCGCGCGTGCGATTCCCGCGGCTACATACGAAGCCAGTGCGACCGGTGGCGTAATCGTCGATACGCAGCCGAAGAAGAACACAAACATATGCGCCGTCAGCAACGGCACCCCCATATCGGCGAGGGCCGGCGCGACGACAGTGGCAAGAATCAGATACGCGGCGGTCGTCGGCAAGCCCATGCCCAGAATGATGGCCGTTATCATCGTGAGGATCAGCCCGATGAGCGGAATCCCACCGGA
>JAZFPW010000101.1:0-3463 GCA_036444815.1 Gammaproteobacteria bacterium | reverse complement strand
CGGACCACTGAAGCGGTAAAGCTGGAGGCTCGGGCCAAGGCGATCCGAGCTGGCAGGTGACGTAGTGATCTCTTCACTAACGTCCCCTTCTGGCTAAGAGCCGTCGCTTGCTACGAACGTCTCCTTTGGGTCGGTAGCTGCCTGTCGAAATTCTAGCGCCTGAACGGCCGCTTGTAGGCGAGAGCAGACATTGGTGAACTGCATACTTTTAATGCGACGCCAATTCTACGAATGACCGCTTCCGCCTAGAAGCGGCCCGTCACTGATCAACGACATCATCTCTGCGATAGGCAGCAATCGACCACCTGCGGACCTTCGGCTAGCGTGAAAATTGGCATTTGAACGTCTGGTCTCAACCTCCGTTGCCGACGTTTACTCGCTACCTTTTGGCGCCCGCGGTAATATCTCGAAACTCTGTGGTTCAACGTCCGAAGAACGAGACGCTCGCTCATGGCAGAACGCGTTTCCCGCAAGCTGGCCGCCATTCTCCACGCCGACGTGGTGGGCTCGACAGCGCTCGTTCAACTTGACGAAAGCGTCGCCCATGACCGTATTCAGGATGTCTTCCGACGGTTTTCAAAAACCATCAACAGCTACGAGGGCACCGCGCACGAGATCAGGGGAGACGCGCTCGTTGCCGAGTTTGGCCGTGCCTCTGATGCCGTGAGTGCAGCCCTCGCATTTCAGGCTTCCAATAGCGCCCATAATCAGATGTTTACCGATGAGATTCGACCCGAGATTCGAATCGGCATCAGCCTGGGTGAGGTCGTTATCGCCGACGGGACGGTGACGGGCACGGGTGTCGTGATCGCACAACGGTTAGAGCAGTTGTCTGAACCGGGCGGGGTCGTGGTCCAGGGAACAGTATCGGAGACGGTGCCAACTCGCCTGCCATTCGAATTCGAGAGTCTTGGAGAGCAGGTATTGAAGGGATTCGAGCAACCCGTCAGGGCCTTTGTGGTAAACCTGAAGTCCGGTGAACCTTTACCCGAGCCGACGGCTGCTGTGCAGAGTAGCGATGCTGCTGACTCGGAGCTACCGTCAACGAGCCCGCAGGGAGTCACGAATCTACCGGCCCAACGCAACATCCTGATCGGTCGAGAACAAGAGCTGCCTGCGGGCAAAGCGCTCGTTCTCCGTGAAGATGTCGGTCTACTCACTCTTACCGGACCCGGTGGCAGCGGAAAGACCCGCCTCGGCCTGCAGATCGCGGCCGAGTTGGTCGAATACTTCCGGGGCCGGGTATTTTTCGTCGCGCTGGCCCCGATCCGGGACCCGGACCTGGTCGCTTTGACCATCAATAAGACGCTGGGCATTCAGGACTCGGGTGACCGGCCACCCCTCGAGAGCCTTAAGGACTTCGTTCGCGATAAATCCTTGTTATTGGTTCTCGACAACTTCGAGCAAATTCTCGGGGCGGCACCACAGGTTGCCGAGTTGCTGAGCGCGAGCCCGGGATTGAAGATTCTGGTGACGAGCCGGGCAGCGCTGCAGATTCGCGATGAGCACGAATTCCCCGTGCCTCCGCTGGCGTTGCCGGCGACCGAAGAGCCGACGACACCGGAGGCTCTTTCCCAGTGCGCATCCGTCGCTCTTTTTATCGAGCGGGCAGCGGCCATCAAGCCCGGATTCGCGATTACCAAACAGAACGCATCGAACCTGGCAGAGATCTGTGTGCGACTCGATGGGCTGCCCCTGGCGATCGAGCTGGCGGCGGCACGGATCCGGCTGCTCAGCCCGGCGGCAATGCTCGCGAGACTGGAGCACCGGTTGCCGTTGCTGACCGGCGGGGCACGAGATCTGCCGGAGAGACAGCAGACGCTGCGAGCGACGATTGCATGGAGCTACGATTTGCTGGACGAAACCGAGCGGCGCTTGTGCCGCTGCATCTCGGTGTTCGTCGGTGGGTGTACTTTGGAAGCGATCGTTGCAGTGTACGTTGAGAACGGCGAGCCGGGAGCCATCGGGAGTGACGCTGTCAGCGACGACATGGTCAATGAGGTCGAGTCGCTGATTGCGAAGAACTTGCTCCGTCCGGTCGAGGGAGATGAGGGCGAGTCAAGATTCCTGATGCTGGAGACGATTCGGGAGTACGGACTGGAGCAACTCGAGGGCTGTGGAGAAGCACCCAAGGCGCGACGCCGTCACGCCGACTACTTCCTGAGGCTCGCTGAGGAAGCCGATCCTCACCTGAGGGGGCCGAAGCAACCACAGTGGTTGGACCGGTTGGAGACAGAGCATGCCAACCTGCGGGCGGCGATGGCGTGGACTCAGGAGTCTGGAGGAATCGCCGAGCTCGGATTGCGAATTGCTGCTGTGCTGGCCTGGTTCTGGCGACTGCGGGGCCATCTTACAGAAGGACGGGGCTGGCTGGAGGCCATGTTGAGAGCATGTCCAGACAGGACCGCTTTGCGTTCGAAGGTATTGGCCAGGACTACGCTGCTCACCCACGGTCAAGGAGACAACTTGCGGGGGATGGCGCTCGCTGAGGAGAGTTTGGCCATTGCCCGTGAGGTGGAGGACGACTCGGCCATCGGTTGGGCGCTTCACGCGATGGGACGGGTGTTACACAGCAAAGTCGAGTACGAACAAGCGGCTGTGGTGCTCGAAGAAAGCCTAGCTCGGTTTCGGGCCATTGATGATCCGGGTGGTAGCTCGTACTCGTCCTGGTACTTGGGCAACGCTGTACGTGAACAAGGCGATTATGAACGGGCGACTCCATTGTATGCCGACGCGTTGAGATTCGCGCGCCAAGCGGGGGATACTTGGGCTATCGCCTCGTCACTCCTGCAGATAGGGACCCTCGCGTACAGGCAGAAAGACTTCGATCGGGCCAGTGCCGTATTGAAGGGAAGTTTGGTCCACTACCGCAATATTCGTGCAACTTGGGGCGTGTGGTTCCCGATGTCGGTCCTGGGAGTAGTGGCTGCTGCCCAGGGCTATGCTAAGCGAGCGGTTTGTCTCTTCGGCGTAGACAAGACGCTCCGCGAGGCCATCGGTGTCACCATGGTTCCCTCCCGCCGTGCCGACTACGAGGACGGCTTGGCTGCTGCACGCCAGGCACTGAGTGTGAGCGCATTCGACGCGGCCTGGTCAATTGGAACGTCGATGACATTGGAGCAGGCGGTCAACTACGCGTTGTCCTCAAAGGACGAGTCGCCTGCCTAGTCCGGTAAGTCCTCCCAAACCGGGCACTTGGGAATCCAAGCCGAGAATGACGGCTTCGGGTCGTTTTCTGCCTGTCGCAATTCTATCACCTGACCGGCTGGTTATAGGCGAAAGCGGTCACTGGGACGCTAGCTCGAAGTCTCACATCCGTGATATTCACGAACGTCTGCTTTCGGCGGCGGTCTCAAGTGGTCGATGCAACACTTTACCTTGGACAGGTGAGGTGATTGCAATGAAGAAAAAGTACAAGCGCGTCGGGTTCACGGCGGCCCAGAGTGCGGAGCTGTGGGATCGC
>JAZFPW010000100.1:0-4152 GCA_036444815.1 Gammaproteobacteria bacterium | reverse complement strand
CAAAGGTGAACGCCAGGCTCACCAGGAATGCTAAGTAGATGGCGAGCCCGCCGAGATACGGAACCGGCTCACCTTGACGTTTCAGTTGTCCGTCAGGGCTGTCCACAATGCCGTACTTCAGCGCCGCTCGACGCGCTAACGGGACAGCATAGAGGGACAGCAGAAGCGCGAGGGTAAAGGTCAAAACGTAGAGGAGCATCTCCGAGCTTTCCATAGAGGTCTAGATTGGATGTGTAGTGTTTCTAGTCATCACATTCACCCCGCGGTTCCACACCTGCGTAAAGAGCGACAAGATGCTGACGATAGCGTTCTTCCGAATGCTGCTCTGCCACGCGACGCCGCCCTGCCTGCCCAAGCCGGTCGCAGCGTGGTGGATCTTTCAACAACGTGATGACTGACTGAGCGATCTCCGACGGGGCCGGTTTCACGAGTATTCCTGTTGTCTCGTCCACCAATTGCCAAGTCAGCCCAACATCGGTCGCAACCGGCACGGCACAGCAAGCCATCGCCTCCAACAAACTCTGAGACGGGTAATTATCCTGTCGCTGCAAGGACACAAACACGCACGCTTTGCTCAGCACCGGGACAGGGTCCGGCAGGAATCCGACTTGGACCCTTCGGCGAAGTTGCAATCGGTCCAATGTCTCATCGATGGCTGAACGAAGCGGGCCTTCTCCCAATAGGAAGAATCGAGCGGACGGCACTGCCTGGACGATAGCCGGTATCGCTTCGAGGAACAGCACAGGCCTCTTCTCTTCTACGAACCGTCCCGCAAAGACGACCCACGGCTCCTTTTCCGCAGCGGGGTAATAGCGGTCGAGATCGACGACACTGCCGGGCGAGGTAACAATCTTTCTGACCGCGATCCCTCGCTGACTCAAATCAGCGCGTATGCCAGTGGACAGAGCATCGATCGCATCGCATCGACTGAGGGCAAACCGATAGATCGGGAGCGCCCACGGTACACCGACCAGGCCAGCGAGGTTGCGGTTCGTCACCGAGTTCACGAACCGATGACCAGGTCTCACCAGCATCAGCGGGAGCGCGACGTAGGTTCCTCCCAAGGCCAGATGGAACAGCCGACGTCGAGCGCATGTGTAGCGGATGAGCAGCAAGCATGCAAAGAACAAATAGTCTAGCTTTTTAATCCAAAACGACAGAGAACCTCTCCATAGCCCCAACCCTACAGCCAGCTTCGAACAGGGCTCAGCCAGACGCCAGACTCTGGTTTCCTCCTCCGTTACCACACCGGCCGCGAGGAGCTGACGCCACAGCATCTCGTTCACGACCAGACAGGAGCCCGCATCAGTCTTTGCCATTCGGGCAAAGAGGCGCCCCAGCCGCCGCTCGGCCCCCCCCAAGCTGGTGTTGTTAATCAGCACATAGGTTCGGTGCATGAATCTCGATCCACAAAACAGCGGCTCCAGAGTTCCACGTTGATCCACCGCCAGATCGCATTGCCAATGTTCACTCGACCGGCGACATGGTCATCGAACGCTTGTAGTGCCGCCTCGACGTTCAGATACCCTCGAAGGCGCGCTCTGTCATCAGACAAGATCGCTCGTCCGGAGTCTCGAAGCTCGCTCCGAAACCAGTGATCTTCAGGGGTCACAAATCCCATCTTGTCCGACCGCCACCGTACCGCCTCAGGCAAGAGGCCGTCCATGGCATCTCTGAGCACGGCTTTCGTCCATCCGTCTCTGATCTTCAAATGGGCGCCGAGCCCATAAAGAAATTCAACAAGGCGGTGGTCCAAAAACGGGAGCCGTGCTTCGATGCCGAATGCCATAGAGTTCCGGTCCTCATAACGTAGCAACGCCCGGAGTCCGTTCCCCGTCAGCAGTCGGTATTCGAGGCCTTGCACATTCGAACGTGGCTCCGCTACCGCGTCGTGAGATCTGAGATGCTGCCGTCGAAAATCCTGATCCAACCATGTTGCGCTGCCCGTGAGACGACTCCGGATGAAGCTGACGAAAGGTTCGGGCATAAACGATCGTACGAGATTTGCGAGAGCGTAGCGGGATAGTGGTCCATGCAGGCGTCGGTACGCGCACCATTCTCGCAAGAAAGCGACCGCTCTCCCCGTTGCCAAAAGGTCGGCATAGTACGCACCATAGAACCCCTGGTACCCAGCGAGCAGTTCGTCCGCGCCTTGCCCATCTAAGATCACTTTCACTCCTTGCTGAGACGCGAGTCGCATGACGTTCCACTGGGCAAAGATGCTCGTCGAGCCGAACGGTTCATCCTGCTGCCAGATCAACCGGCCGACTGTATCGGCCAACTCCTTGGGATCGGGAAAGGCGTAGTGTGCCTCGGCCTTGGTTTGCTGAACGACGGGCGCGATAAATTGCCGTTCGTCATAGGCGGGGTCCTCAAAACATGACGAGAATGTTCTGAGTGGCACTTGGCCGTTTCCAACAGCTCTCATCAGGCACACAATGGAAGAGGAATCCAATCCGCCGCTCAGGCAGGACCCGACCGGCACGTCACTTCGCAAGCGAATCCGAACCGAGTCGCACAGCAGCTCACGTAACCGCTCAGCTCCGCCGCGTGCGGAGTCCGGCTCCAGCCTCGTTCCAACCGGGAGGGCCCAGTATCGGGCGCTCGTGAGCGTCGCACCCTGCACGATCAGAAAGTGCGCAGGGAGCAGCTGCTGAATCCCTTCGAAGAACGTTCCGTCAGTGTGGTCGAGCATGGCACTGTCGAGGTACTCGAACACCGCACGCTGGTTAGGCTTGGGCCGCCGGTAAGCCAGGAGCAGCGCTTTAATCTCAGACGCAAACACAAATCGTTCCCCATCCCATCCATAGTAGAACGGTTTTTCCCCTAGGCGATCTCTCGCGCAAAACAGACGCCCTCGGACTCCATCCCAGAGTGCAAAGGCAAACATGCCGTTAAAACGTCCAAGACAGTCCTCTCCCCATTCCCTGTACGCAGCCAGCAAAACCTCCGTGTCGGAAGTGGAGCGAAAGCGATACCCTTTGGCACGCAGTTCTGCGCGCAACTCAACGTAGTTGTAGAGTTCTCCGTTATAGGTAATCCAATCTCGACGGTCCTCCGAGGTCATGGGTTGAGCGCCGAGCGCCGACAGGTCGAGAATCGCCAACCGGCGGTGCGCCAGCGCGACAGTATGGCGCGGAGACAGGGGAACTCTGGCCTCAGTCAGCCGACCCACGACTGAGGCTGGCTTCTGCTTACCTGATGGGTCAAGGAGCACGTAGCCTTCCCCATCCGGACCGCGATGGGCCTGGGCCTGGCCCATCGCCTGCAGGACCCGGCAATCAACCGGTTTGCCTACCGTGCTGTAGATACCCGCGATGCCGCACATTTCGCACCTGAACCCGGTATCAGTGGGGCAGGCACGGCCCCCCCCAATCCACAGTATTGAACTGTCGCTTGTTCGCGCACCATATCACTCCAATCAAGGGAGCATCAGCGCGTCTTCGAAGTGTACCACTCGACGGTTCGTCGGAGACCTTCATCCAACCCAACGACCGCCCGAAAACCGAATTCTTTCTCGGCTCGACTGACGTCGAGGCAGCGACGCGGCTGACCATCAGGCTTTGAGGGATCCCAGACGGTTTCGCCGGAGAATCCAGTGAGGCTGGCGATCTTCTTCACGAGTTCAAAGATCGACATTTCGACACGGGTCCCAATGTTCACGGGTTCCGGCTTGTCGTAGCGCTCAGCCGCGAGAAGAACGGCTTCCGCACCGTCCTCGACGTACAGGAATTCCCGTGTGGCCTTTCCTGTGCCCCACATCTCCACTCGCGACCGACCTTCCCTCACCGCTTCGACACACTTCCGAACAACCGCCGGTATCACGTGCGAGGTGTTCAGGTCGAACGAATCGCCCGGTCCATACATGTTGGCGGGCAGCAGGTGGATCGTGTTGAATCCGTACTGCTGACGATACACCTGGCCCTGCAGCAGCAACATTTTCTTCGCGAGACCGTACGGAGCGTTGGTTTCTTCAGGGTACCCTTCCCAGATCGCCTCCTCGCGGAACGGAACCGGCGTGAATTTTGGATACGCGCAGACCGTCCCGACCACCACACACTTTGCAACACCTGCCTGGTATGCCCCGTCAAGGACCTGCACTCCCATCATGAGAGTGTCATAGAAAAACCGCGCGGGATTCCCGCGGTTGGC
>JAZFPW010000099.1:0-2059 GCA_036444815.1 Gammaproteobacteria bacterium | reverse complement strand
TTAGCGGGAGTGGCATAGGCCATGAGTGCTGTCGGAGGAAACGTCGGAAATCTCAGGCGCGGCGGTTTGCCCTTAGGCCTTCGTTTCCTTCTGCTCGCCATTATCAGTACTTCATTGATGCTCCTGGATCACCGGCAAGAGCACCTCTCTCGAATACGCCAAGCCTTCTCTGTCGTCGTATACCCGATTCGACTGGCCGTGGATTTGCCGTTTACCGGCTGGCGGTGGGCGGCCCGCGCGCTCTCTGATCAGACGGCGTTGCTGGAGGAAAACGCGCGACTCAAAAACGAACGCCGCGACGTCGACGTGCGGTTGCAGAGGTTCGCCGCGTTGGAAGCCGAGAACAACCGTCTGCGAGCCATGCTCGATACCAGCGCGCACGTCTCCGATCGTGTGCTGATCGCCGAGATCCTCGCCGTGGACCTGGATCCCTATCGGCAACACTTTACGATCAATCGCGGTTTAACCGATGGCGTCTACGTCGGGCAGGCGCTACTCGATGCCAACGGCGTCGTCGGCCAGATCGTGCGTGCGGAGCCATTTACCTCCGAGGCGGTTTTGATCAGCGACGCCGATCATGCGTTACCGGTCGCCGTCAACAGGAACGGTCTGCGGACTATCGTTGTCGGTACAGGAGACAGCACAAGGCTGCGATTACCCTATCTCCCCAATAGCGCCGACATCGAGCGCGGTGATCTTCTGGTGTCTTCGGGTCTCGGCGGAGTCTTTCCGGCCGGTTACCCCGTCGGGCGAGTGCTAGAGGTTCACCGCCAGCCTGGGCAATCCTTCGCGCAGGTGATCGCGGAGCCCGCAGCGCAACTGGATCACGACAGGGAAGTGCTCCTGGTCTGGACGGCAGACGATACTGCCGATGGTCATGGGCCTACGGACACAGCCGAGGCGCCGTGATGCGGCAGGAAGGCGGTAAGCGACACCTATTGCTGATCTCGTTCGTCGCGGCCTTGGTGCTGGCGATCGTGCCGCTACCCGCTGCTCTGGCGGCCTATCGACCGGACTGGGTCCCGCTCGTCCTGATCTTCTGGGGCCTGATGGCCCCCGAGCGTCTTGGTCTAGTCACCGCGTTCGCGATGGGCTTGGCGCTCGATACGCTGTCGGGCGCGTTGCTCGGGCAGCATGCGCTCGCGATGGTCACGGTCGTGTATCTAAGTGTACGATTTCATCTGCTCATCCGCGTCTTTCCTGTCTGGCAGCTGAGTATGACGGTGATTCTGCTGCTCGTGATTTATGAGTTCATGCTCTTCTGGATCGACGGCGTGGCGGGTCGCAGTGTGCCGATAATCGAACGTTGGGCACCGGTCGTCAGCGGTGCATTGGTCTGGCCCCTGGTCCTCGGCTACCTGGCCAGCGTCCGACACGACGCACAAGTGCGGATCTAACATGAATCAGGCGGTTCCGATTAAGGACCACTGGAAGGAACAGCGGCTGTTCCTCTCCCGCCTGATCGTCGCGATCGTCATCATTCTGCTGCTCACGGGTGTGCTGGTGAGCCGGCTATTCCAGCTGCAGGTCCTTGAGTACCAGCAAT
This sequence comes from Gammaproteobacteria bacterium, assembly GCA_036444815.1. Lineage (GTDB taxonomy): Bacteria > Pseudomonadota > Gammaproteobacteria > Steroidobacterales > Rariloculaceae > SMWC01. The sequence goes on along the minus strand of JAZFPW010000099.1, from coordinate 513 downwards.
TCACTGCCATGTCTCAGGGCAACCGTCTCCGAATCGAGCCCTTACCGCCGACGCGAGGCCTGATCTTCGATCGCAACGGAGTGGTCCTGGCCGAGAATCTGCCTACCTGGGAGTTAGTCGTCATCCCCGAGGAAATCGCGGATCTTGACGCTTCACTGGATGCATTGGAGGCCCTCGGTCTTGTCGACCCGGACGAGCGCAGCGGCATCACGGAACTCGTGCGTTCGCGCAGGGGATTCGAGCGAGTGAGGCTCCGCAGCCTGAGCGAGGAAGAGGCGGCCCGGTTCGCCGTTCGCCGTCATCATTTCCCGGGAGTGGATATCACGGAAGGCCTCGTGCGTCACTATCCGTATGGCGCAGCTGCGGCGCATGCGCTGGGTTACGTAGCCAGCATCTCGCCGGCGGATCTGCGGCGAATAGATCGCAGCGAATATGCGGCTAGCTTCAGGATCGGCAGGACCGGCATCGAGCGAAGTTACGAACCAGTTCTGCACGGGGCGGTCGGCTACCGCC
>JAZFPW010000098.1:0-2605 GCA_036444815.1 Gammaproteobacteria bacterium | reverse complement strand
ATTTCGGTCACGCTGGATAGCCTTTGGTCGGACACGGAGGTCGAATTTGATACACACCTCACTTCCGACACGCTGGTGCTGGATGGCGACAGCCGGCCCGAACAACTCGAACGCGTATCGCGGTGCCTCGATATATTACGGGAACGCGCCGGCGTCGAATCTTTCGCCCGTGTGATCAGTGACAATAATTTTCCGACCGGCGCCGGCCTGGCATCCTCGGCTTCCGGTTTCGCAGCGCTGAGTGCGGCGGCGGCTCATGCGCTCGAACTCGATCTCTCACCTCGGGAGCTCAGCATCGTCGCCCGGCGAGGTTCGGGCTCGGCTGCACGTTCTGTCTTCGGCGGCTATGTGGAAATGCACGCAGGGAGCGCTGCCGACGGCCGTGACAGTTTCGCAGAACCGTTGCTCGCCGCGGAAGCCTGGCCGCTTGAAGTCGTGATCGCGATTACCGAGCGCGGCGAAAAGGCTGTGGGCTCTCGGGCCGGTATGGAGAGGTCCGCATCGACTTCTCCAAACTATTCCGCGTGGATCGCAACGAGTGAAAGCGATCTCCGCGCCGGCCGTGAAGCGATCCTCGAGCACGACTTCGACGCGCTGGCGGAGATTGCCGAACATAGCTGCCTGAAGATGCATGCTGTAGCTATGGCGAGCAGGCCGCCGTTGGTCTATTGGAACCCGGCTACGCTGGCTTGTATGCAGGCGGTTAAGGCGCTGCGCGAATCGGGGTTGCCGGTCTTCTTTACGATCGATGCCGGCCCTCAACTCAAAGCGATCTGTGAGCCCAGCGCTCGGCCCGCAGTCGTCGGCGCGCTCCGCGAGCTGCCCGGCGTCGCGGACGTTATCGTTAGCGGTCTGGGCCCGGGAGTGGAGATCCGCTAGCCCGTGAGAGTTCGCGCGACAGCTCCCGGCAAACTGGTGGTGCTGGGCGAATATGCGGTCTTGACCGGAGCGCCGGCTCTCGTGCTCGCGGTCGACCGTCGGTGTCAGGTGAAACTCGCCCCGAGCGAGAACGAGCGTTGCCATCTGCGCACCTGCGCGCCCGAGCCTGAAGAGACGAGCTTCGGTGTTGGGGCGCCGAGCGGCGTGGCGCTCGTCGATCTGCTGACCGGTACGGATGCAGCCGGCAGCCCGTCGGCCTGGCGCGGTAGCGTCGATTCCAGCGGCTTCTTCGACGGTCAGGCGAAGCTCGGTATCGGCTCCAGCGCGGCGGCGCTCACGGCCTGGGCCGCCGCCTGGTCAATCTATACTGGGAAGAGCCACATCGCCCGCGACGCGTCTGGCCTGGAGACGCTGATCGGCCTACATCGAGCGTTTCAGGGCGGTTCGGGCAGTGGCCTGGATGTAGCGGCGAGCCTCTTCGGCGGCGCCCTCACCTATCGCCTGGTGTCCGAGTCGGGTCCGAGCGTTAGTTCAGTCCAGCTGCCTAACAGTGTAGGATTCACGACTGTTTTCACCGGTTTCTCGGCATCCACACGGGATCTCGTGGCCGCCTACAACGACTGGCGGACGGCCCGGCCGACCGACGCAGCCGAGCAGTTTCTGCCGCTCGAACGCATCGCGGAGGATGGTTGCGCCGCGGTCCGTGAGAACGATGCCGAAGAATTTCTTAAGGCGGTAGCGGCGTATGGACAACGTTTGGAGATTCTGGGCGAGTGTATCGGCGCTGAGATCGTGACCGGGGAGCATCGCGAGGTCGCTGGCCACGCCAAGCAGTTCGGCGTCGTATACAAAGTGAGTGGCGCGGGCGGCGGTGACCTGGGTATTGCATTGTCGGCGGATCCGGAGGCGCTGTCTGCCTTCAAGGAAGCTGTCCGACGCGAATACCCGGTCGTAGATTTTCGTGTGGAGACGGTCGGGCTGAGTGTCGAGGAGCAAGCAGGGTGAGTGACGATCGTTCGAGAATCCCGGAGTTCTACCGGCTTAGCGTCGAGGAACGCGTCAGAGCCGTAAATGAACGCGGCCTGCTGACAGGGAGCGACTTCCGCGCGCTCGCCACGGGGAAACACACGCTCGACCTCGAGGCTGCCGACAAGATGATCGAGAACGTCGTGGGCGTGATGGGTCTGCCATTGGGCTTGGGCATGAATCTCCGTGTCAACGATAAGCGCTATATCGTGCCGATGGCGATCGAAGAACCGTCTGTCGTCGCGGCGTTGAGTTCGGCATCGAAGTTGATAGGCGAGTGCGGCGGGTTCGAGACGGACGCGACCGACCCGATCTTGATCGGGCAGATTCAAGTCGTGAATGTGCCGGATCTCGAACAGGCGAAACGGGCGGTCAGAGCGCGCCGGCAGGAAATCATCGGCCTGGCCAACAGTCTGCATCCGAATATGGTCGCTCGCGGCGGTGGCGCTCGAGATATAGAGTTGTTCGTTCATCCGCTCCCATCCAGTGGCAACCCGATGCTTGTCGTTCACTTGCTGGTCGACACGTGTGACGCCATGGGCGCGAACTTGGTCAATGGGATGTGCGAAGGCATCGCGTCGTTGATCGAGTCGATCACGGGGGGCGAGGTGTTCCTGCGCATCCTGTCGAACCTCACGGATCGCGCGCTCGTCCGAGCGCGTTGCAAGATTCCGGTCGACGCGCTGGTGGGCCGCGGCTA
>JAZFPW010000097.1:0-2809 GCA_036444815.1 Gammaproteobacteria bacterium | reverse complement strand
AACCGTTCACCGTGAACATGGGGAGCGGCTAAGAACGCGTTACCTTGCTTACGGACAATCGGCAATCGATTGTTGAGCGACGTCTCCCCATATTTACATTGGTACGCCGAGTAGTGGCCCATCGCTTGCGCGATCGTTTCAGCCTGATTGACCCAACGGCTGCGGATGGAACCGGTATCGACTTCGACCAGCCCGACGATATCCGGGTCCTGCGCTTTGATGAACTCGGTGATTCGCTCGAGATTATTACGATTTCCTAACAGGTAAGCGGCTCCTGGCACGGGCCAGTGCATGGTCGACCCAAGGCCCAGGCCATAGCGGATGTTGTACAGGAGCAGTCTCATCCCGGTTAGTGTACCGAACTACCTACCGGATCGTTGCAAAAATTGGTGCCCCGCAGTAGGGTCGTCAGATCGACTTCGGCAGGGCTGAAATCATGTCAGAAGATAACCCGATACGAATCTTCGTAACGCACACATTTTCCGATCACCCTGATTACGCGCGGGTATTCGAGTACCTGGAGAGCGCGACTAACTTTTTCTATAAGAACTGCAGCGACCCGAGCCAAATTCCCGGATCGGGAGACGCGGATGCCTTGCGAAAGGAATTACGCAGGCAGATCGAATCCGCGGAGATCGTGCTCATTCCGGCCGGGATGTATGACGAACACTACGACTCCCTGAAGTTTCAAATGGCTACGGCCAAGGAGGGCGGCGTTCCGCTGGTGGCATTGGAACTGTTCGGGGGCGTCGGAGAAGTTCACCGTGACGTCACCGACCGGGTCGCCGCCACGGTCAGCTGGAACGAGCGCCTGATCGTCGACACGGTGCGGCAACACGCGCGCGGTGAGGATACGACTCGATACGAGACGATCGAGTTCGAGATGCCCTAGCGAGTAGACGAGCGAACAGTCGTGCGCTCACTGGCTGCCCCGCTAATCATCGTTATCGCAAGCTGCGCGACCACCGCAACCGAGAGAGATCAGGCTCTCATTCGAACGGCATGTGACCAGCGCACAGACTGCTTCTTTCAGAGAGCCGTACGTGATTTCAAGGTGCTGGACAATACGACCTTCGTCGTCTTCGTCGGCAGTGATCGCTGCCCGTACCGGGTCACCGTAGACGGGTTCTTCTGCAATCTGCGGAACTCGGCCTTTATCAGCTTCCGTGACTTCGACGGCCGTATCTGCAGCCTCGATCGCTCCTATATCGTGGCTGGGCCGTTCGCCCGTGAAGACGAGTATTGTCAGATCCGCGCAGTCGAGCCGCTGAACGACGATGAGCTGTTGGAGGCGTATGCCGCCTATCGGATCGTGGAACCGTTACCGCCGATCGGCTCGGGTGAATTGGAAGTCGTTGAGACGCCCGGAGAACAAGGCGCCGAGCCTGCGCTAGAGGAGCTTCCGGCGTCACCGGAACCTGCGCCCGCGGCTACGGCTCCTGAGAGCGGTTAGCCCGCATCGTCAGGCGCTTGCGCAGGGCGCGGCGTCCGCTAGGGTCGGCAGCCCGGACGATAGCCGGCTTCGCCTGCCTCGTTGTACGCGATTAAGGCCGGCGTCATCGAGCTCACTAGATCGGCCATTCGTCTGTCGTCCGACGGATGCGTCGAAAGAAATTCCGCAGGCGCCCCTTGGCCTAACTGCGACATGTTTCGCCACAGATAGAGACTCGAGCGCGGGTCGTAGCCCGCCTCGGCCATGTACCCGAGACCGACACGGTCGGCCTCGCTTTCTTGCCGGCGGTCGTACGGCAGTCCCACGGCAATATCGACAGCGTCCGATACGCTTCGACCGAGACCCGTAGCGGAGGTACCGAACAACTTGAGCCAGTCGGTCATAGCGCTCTTTCTGGCGCGTTCCATGACGTGATCTTGTGTCAGATGAGCGATCTCATGGCCGATGACGGTGGCGAACGCGTCCGGCGTGTCCGCGGCCGTGAAGATCCCGGTAAACACGCCGATCTTTCCGCCCGGCATGGCGAACGCGTTGGCGGCATCATCGTCAAAGACAATGATCTCCCAGTCCATACTGGCGTAGGGTTCCTCGAGCACGGCGATGATGCTGTTGGAGATACACTCGACGAAGGCCTGGATGCGCGGGTCGGCCGGTCTCGGCATCGAGCGCTTCATCGACAGCCATTGCACGCGCGATTCACGCTCGACTTCCCGCTGGGACGTGAACAGCGCATGAGCGCTGCCCATCGTCAGGAATGTCAGGCATGCCGTCGCGAAGGTGAGAATCGATCGAGATACTAGTTGGTTCTGCCGCATTACCGTCCCCGTAAGTCCGATTCAATAAGCCGTTAGATAGCCTGGAACCCAAGAGGTTCGCACGAGTTCGTCCGGTGGGACCATAGCACACACGGCGTCGCCATCGCCGCCATGTGAGCCAAACAATCGGTAATTCACTCAATCGTGCGGCGAGCGTCGTGGCTGACAAGAGCCAAGACGGCCACGGAACCGTTAAAACGCCGCTCGGCCAGAAGCTTACGACGATTTTCTAGACTCGACGTGACGATTCGTCCCGAAATACCCCGCCACATAAGTGCGCATAATATATATTATGTTAAATTAGATGCAGAATTGAGTTTACCTAGGTAAAAGCAGCCGCAGACCTCGGACCCTCGGTACTCGATCCAGTCGTCGAAATTCCGTCTGCCCCCCCAATTTGTGATGTCAGTCAATGTTTGCGGGCGTGAATCTGCCCATTATGTCGGCACTGCATACCAACCCTGCCCGTCTGAGAGCGAGGCAGTCGCGATGCCGATCCGGCCGCGGGTAACGTTAGGGATGACGAGTTATGAGACAACTG
>JAZFPW010000096.1:0-3014 GCA_036444815.1 Gammaproteobacteria bacterium | reverse complement strand
GCGTCGGCAAGCATCTCGCGCTGACGCGAGACGCCCGCCTTGATCAGACGACCAAAGAACAGCCCGATGTAACCGATGAGCATGAACGCCAGACCGAGCCCCGCCGCCGCCGCGACGCCCCCTCCGGAACGACCGCGCCGCGTGTATCGTATGCTGTGCAACAGCCAGCGGCCCATCAGAGCCAGAATCAGAATTCCGAACGACAGCCCCATCAGTCGCTGGTTCAGACGCATGTCGCCGTTGAGTATATGGCTGAACTCGTGAGCGACGACGCCCTGAAGCTCGGCGCGGCTGAGTTTTTCCAACGCGCCACGGGTCACTGCGACGGCCGCATCGGCAGTCGTGAGCCCGGCCGCGAAGGCATTGATTCCCTGTTCCTCTTCGAGGACAAAGATCTCCGGCACCGGGACACCCGATGCGATGGCCATCTCCTCCACGACGTTCTGCAGGCGCCGGCGTAGCGGATCCGAGCCCTCGCCCGTCACCTCCGTCGCGCCCAGCATTCGGGCGACCTGAGCGCCGCCCCGGGACAGTGTCGCCGTGCGATAGAGGCTGGCCAGCAAGATAAACAACGCGGTCAGTGCCGCGACGCCGGCTAACAATGAGCCGTTGTCTGCTATCCAGCCCGCCAGGGACGCACCAGCGATGAGCGTCTGTGGTCCATACGGGTCCATATACAGGCGCAGGACGACCGCAACGACCAACGTAACGGCCAACACGATCAGCGCTACCGCCAACAGGAATATCGCGACCAGGGTTCGCGTCGCGCGACGCGATCGTTCTTGCTGCGTGAAGAAATCCACAGCCTTGAGTCAGGACGACGGTGGGCTCATCAGGTGAATGAGACTTTCGGTACCTCGCGCTTCTCTTCTTGCTCGATCCCCAGGAACTCCGCGCGTTTGAAGTTGAAGTTCTTCGCGATCACGGTATTGGGGAAATTTTCAGAAGCGTTGTTGTAGGACATTACGGCGTCATTGAAGGCCTGGCGTGCGAACGCGACCTTATTTTCGGTTGAAGCGAGTTCTTCCTGGAACTCTATCATGTTCTGGTTGGCCTTCAGGTCCGGGTAGCTCTCCGCGAGTGCGAAGAGCCGGCCTAGTGTGCCGCCGAGTGTGGCTTCCGCGCCCGCGAGTGCCTTAATGGCTTCTGGGTCGGATGGGTCGGCCGCGGCGCGCTTGAGCATTGGTACCGCCGAGTTGCGCGCGTTGATGACGTCTTCCAGAGTCCCTCGCTCGTGGCTCATGTACCCCTTGACGGCTTCCACGAGGTTCGGGATCAGGTCATACCGGCGTGTCAGCTGGACATCGATCTGTGAGAAGCCGTTCTTGACACGATTGCGAAGGTTGACGAGATTGTTATAGATGGCAATCGCCCAAATCAGGACGACGAGCAACAGGCCAAGCACTACGTACAACTCCATGAGCACGCTCCCAGACGGTCAACCGTTTGGGAGCATACGCCCTACTTTCAGCGTCCGCCAACGATCCCGTTCGTGGTTCGTGGCGCTAGCCGCTCCGCTACTCGCTTGAACCGCCGCGCCGGCGGCGTCGGGCGCCCGACTGAACGGCGAATCAACCGATCTCGCTGCAGGACGAGCCGAACGCGAAGCAGCTATAGCAACGGTGGTGCCGCATCAAGATCCGCTTCCCCAGGCTCTCCGCGAGCGTACCGCCCACGTCATAGGAGTCGTCGTCATCCACCAGCGTACAGGCGTAGACACGCATACGGCCATTTTTCTTGATGACCATCTTTGAGAACGAACACATGAACGCCTGACGGGTCGCTGTCGTGTGATAGGTCGTCATGCAGTTTTCGGTGATATACGGGACCTTGGGGTTGCTGCCCGGCGTTAGGAAGTCCGGGAACGCGACGATCGTCGTATCATCGGGCAACCGGTGCTGGCGGAGCAGGTCTCGATACTCGGTATCGACGGCGTCGTGGTCCTCGCCTGCATCCATCTGTCGCGCGACGGAGACTTTAAAGCCGCGTTGGTGCAGCTGGCTCAAGCATTGCCAGGATTTCCTAAAACTGCCGCGGCCACGACCGACATCGTGTCGCGCTTCGTCGGCATAGTCGATGCTGACGCGGAATGCGACGGGGTGGGGTTGCTCGGCAAGCGTCTCGATTTGCCCCAGTCGTTTAAGTACGGGATCGGTGCCGTTCGTCAACACGAGGCAGGGATTGAGCGACGACGCGTAGCGCAGGATATTGATGAAGTCTTTGACGATGAAGGGTTCACCGCCGGTAAACGAGAACTGCTCGACGCCGAGGGCGACAGCTTCGTCGAGCAGCGGTCGGGCGTCGTCGAGCGTTATCCGGTCCAGGCGTTTGTCTCCGGGCATTGAACCCTCGAGACAAAACGGGCACGCGAGGTTGCAAGCTGTCCCGGTATGGAACCACAATTCCCGCAGCGGCCCGGGCTCGATATAGCCTCGCCGATCGCCGTCGGGAGTGAAGATCAGCGGATCGGCCGCTGCGCTCATGGAGTCGCGTTCTTGTTCGTCACCGCCGTCCCCTCGTAGTGGTTCGCTAGCCGTTCGGCCGATGCGCCGAACAGATAGCGGATCGCTAGGCCGCGATTGGTCAGGCTTCTATACCACCAACCGTCGCGTTCCCAACGTCGCGCCGCTACCCCTATAGGCAACGCCAGCGCCCGAAAGTGCCCGCGGCGCTTAAGGGTTCTGACGAGGGTGACCTCCTCGAACAGCGATTGATGGGTGAATCCACCGGCCTCGAAGTAGGCTGCGCCGCGGACGAAAATTCCTTGGTCTCCATAGGGGATGCCGCCGACGCGGGTACGCAGATTGATCAGGCGCTGTAGCAGCGTCTTCCGCCACGTGCGCTCGCCGAGGAACATGAAGCGAAAGTAACCGCCTTCGGCGCCATCGTCGACGGCTTTAGAGATTTCGCTCAGGCTGTTCGAGTGCGGCTCAGCATCGGCGTGCAGGAACCAGAGCGTGTCGGCTGTCGCCTCTTCGGCCCCCCGGTCCAGTTGTGTTCCTCGGCACGAGACA
>JAZFPW010000095.1:0-13386 GCA_036444815.1 Gammaproteobacteria bacterium | reverse complement strand
GCCCGAATACGGGCATCCTGACTCTTCGTTAACAGCGCCCCGTAGCAGCGCTCGGCTTCGACGCGCTCCCCTCCATATAAATGAGCGTCGCAGGATCGTAACTCGGCGTCGCGATCGTTCGAATAGTCGAACTCCAGGCCATACACACTCGACGTGCCCAAGAGCGATGCGGCGGCGGCTGTCAGCAAGATTCTCATCGTGGTCCAACAAGGCTATTCAGAACCGCGTACCTCGTCGATCTCTCTCTGCACCAAGGCGAGCTCGAGCAGCAGGCTCTGTAATTCGGACAGGTAGGCGTCGTCGCCCAGATCGTCTCGGCGCAACCTGAGACGATCGATCGCTTCCTCCAGAGTGGTCAGCTCGCCGATCAAGCCTTCCAGCTCCGCCGTCGTCGCAATCCGTGCTTCGAGCAACGCCACGTTCATTGAACCGGCAGCGTCGCCGACGAGCTGCGGGTGCTCGGTCGCGAGCGTTCCGGCGTCCTCGTAACTATCGCTGACCTTTCTCGCCGCGAAGTCAAACGCCTCTTGAACGGTGATCGCCCCGTTCTTATTCGCGTCGGCTTCATCGCTGGAGAGCGCTGCGGTCCAGTGTTCGCCGAAGCGCGTCGCGATTCGCTCCCCACCGCTCCTGGTCGCCGTAATGACTGTCCGTCCGTCTGCGGACCAGCTCTCCGATATCGCACCGCTCGCGCTCGTCGTGTTCACCACGAGCTGCCGCCCGGCCGGTATGGCCTCCAGCAGCTCAGCGAACGTCTCGCCATCGATGTCCGGCCCCGGGAGATTGAACTTGTAGAACTCGCCATCGTAGCTGCCGTGGCCGAGCAGGAAGATCGCGACGCTGTCAGTGGCGACCGTCACCTCGGCGAGCCGCGACAGCTCAGCCGTCAGCGCATCGCGGCTCGCCGCGTTCCCGGACAACACCGAGACCCGTGAGCCGTCGCCCAACGTACGCCGAGCCGCGTCGGCTAGCGATTCCGTCTGCGCCACGAAACGCTCCTCGTAGCTGACCTGACCGCCCAACCCGCCGACGATCAAGTAGTACAGCTCCGCGTGGGCGACCGGCCCGCCAAACGTCGCAGCGACGATCAACCCCCCCGCCAGCGCTCTCATAATCGCCCCCAGAATAGCCGTAACAGCCACTCCCCGGCTTTCAGCAGTAGCAGCAATAGAAACACGATCGGCATATTCCAAAGGTCTAGAATCTCCGTCTCGAGAATACCCGCGTCGGAGAACTGGATGGTTTCCGGCAACGCATCCAAGTCGTCGAGTGCGAAATATCGCCCGCCGGTCACGTTGGCGAGATTTTCGAGCAGAGAGCGATTCTGCTGAATCTGGAAGTGCTCCGCGATTCCGTCGGCCCGTCGGACGGCCAGCGGAGCCGAGCCGAGCAACTCCTCCCCGAGACGCGCTTCGGCTTCGAAGTGGTACATCCCGGTCTGATCGGCCTGGATCGTCGCTGAATAAAATCCGGGCTCCCCCGGTATGGCCTGCATCTCGACTATCCGCGCGGCTCCACCGGCGGCCTCGGTGACCGAAACCGTGACGGTGGCGTCAGCAACCGGCAGGTACTCCTTGTCTTTTACCTCGGCGCGCAGCGTGACTTCAGCTTCATCGCCATAGAAGAGCCGCCCCGCCGACAGCACGACCGGCCGCGGCGCGCCGGCTGCCAACGCGCGCAGCATCTGACGCCAGAAAGTCTCATGCCGCTGATCCTCGGAAGGCAGCTGCATCTGCCAACGCCAGGTCCCACCCGTCGCCAGAATATAGGCGTTGCCGCGTCCGTAACGCTGATGGACCAGGAGCGGATGGGTCGTGCCCTGGATGTCGATTTCGAGGAGTGTCACGGCGCCGGGCTTGATTTCATCGAGGTACTGATAATCGGCAATCTCCGGCATTTCCTCCCACAGCAGAATGTTCGTGTCTCGGTCCGAGTCCAGCCGTGTGACCAAGGAGTCCTCGCCGCCCGGGGCTAAGCTCACTTTGACCGGCCGCCGGTTGAAGGTCTGCGCTTCGATGTCGGGTAGATGGGCCGGCAACACGTCGGCCACGACGCTGTTGCCCCAGCCCCCATCAGCCAGGCCTCTAAGCCCCGCCAGCATCAGTAAGCTACCGCCCCGTTCGCTGACGAACGCGCTGATGTCCTGTTGTTGCTCAGGCGTTAGGGCAGCCGCCTCGAAACTCCCGATGATCAATGCGTCGTAGTCGAATAGCGTCTCTCGATCCTCGGGAAAACCGTTCTCGAGCTCGGTCGGGTCGTCGATGCCCTGGCGATAGTATTTATTCGGCGTCGTTCGCAACAGGCTCGCCAGGCGGATGGGAGAAGTTTCTTCTACGGCGCGCCGGATAAATTTGTACTCCCAGCGAGGCTCGCCCTCGACATACAGGATGCTGCGCCGATCCGCCGGAACGTCGATCACACGATACTGAACGTTGTTGATCGTGTTGCGCTCACCGGGAATTGCATCCAAGACGAAGCGCAGATCCTTGACGCCCGCCTCGCCGACATCGAAATCTACCCAATGCGTCGTGACGCCGTCACGGTTGGGGAGAACCAGTTCTTCGGCGGCGAGTATGGCGTCGCCGTCGTAGACCTTGATCATCGCGGTACCGGACCCCGCGTGACGGAGACTGACCTGGGCACTGACACGGGATCCGGCCATCACCTGAGTCGTCATGCCGACACTCTCGAGCTCGAGGTCCTCGGGTATGGTCTCCCGCCCGACACCGACCGTGTGCACCGGCACGCCGAAGCCTGCAATCTCGGCGAGCCGGGCCGTCGTCAACTCGTTGGAGTTATCGGCGCCATCACTGATCAGCACGACGGCTCCGAGCGCCGACGCGCGAGCCTCGCGCAAGACGTCGAGAAGCGCATCGCCCAGCCGGGTAGCCGCGCCGGGTGGCGGAACAAGCTCCAGGCTCTCGATCGTCATCGAGTCTTCGGAGAATGCGTACAACCGCGTCTCGAGGTTGGCCGAGAGTTCGTCCAGCACACCGTCGTTCAGTGCGGCAACGGCCTGCTGCAGGCGAGACTCTTCCGCCTCTCCATAACTCATGCTCGCCGACGTATCGAGGAGCAGCGCGACGGCATTCTCCTCGGCGCGGAGCCTGTCGCTGGACAATGCCGGCTGCCAGAGAAGTACCAACACGAGTGCGACCATGGCGGTCTGAATTCCTGCCAGCGCGATCAGCTTTCCCACGCTAAGCGAATCACGGCGTTGCAGCAGGCTGTAGCCGACGCCGCTCGCCGCCGCGAGGCTCGCCGCCACCAATAGCCAGACCGGCCAGCCGCTGGCGAACAGGAACTCGCCCTGCTCGAACGTAGTGCGGGAGTATTTAAAGAGTAATTCGAACAACTCTGACGACCTACCGGGCTACAGCGTCCATATCGTGTGACCGCGCAACCCAGGACAAGTGCCACGCCGCACACTGGATCGGTTGACGGGCATCGCACATGAGCCGAGCAGTACCCTCTCGCAAGGATCGTCTCCCGCCATGACTGATACTCCTGGCTCGGCTCGCGTGGCGCCGAAGCCGCCGCATACGGGTCGATGGTATCATTTTCGACCTCCCGTCTTGGAAAAGATTTCTCGAGCGATCGTCAGACTCTGCGGCCGCTCGGACAGCTTCGGGAATCGGCTCAATGGTGACCGGTTCCGTTGACATCGCTGTGTAAGGCCTGGCTAGCTACGACTATGGACAGATCTATCGCTGCCATCGTGTGTACCGGCGTGATTCTGGCGAGCGGCGCACCGCTCGTCGTGGCTCAGGAGTTGGCACCCGAGACCGCACAATCCACCGCGGAGTTTCACTTCGCGCGCCTGATCTACCGCGACGTGGGCGGTGGCTACAGCTACGGTGGCCGGCGCCCACGCTGGACGATCGACTTTCCCGACGCCGAGTACCACTTTATGCAGGGCCTGACCCGCTTGACGCGCATCGACGGCGCCAAAGTGAGTCGCTACAACGGCGCTGGCGGACGTCAAGTCTCTCTCAGCGACGATGCGATGTTCGACTACCCGTGGCTTTATGCAGTGGAGGTCGGCGGCTGGTATCTCGATGATCATGAAGCGGCTCGACTCAGGGAGTTCCTGCTGCGCGGCGGCTTCCTGATGGTCGATGACTTCCACGGCAGCCGTGAGTGGTCAGTTTTCCTGGCCTCCATGGTGCGTGTGTTTCCCGACCGCCCGATACTGGAGATGCCGGAGGACGATGAAGTCCTACACGTGCTCTACGATCTCGATCAGCGCATTCAGATTCCGGGCATCCGCTTCCTCTACACCGGCGTCCCCTACGAGGGCGATGGCGTCGTGCCACACTGGCGCGGGATCTACGACGACGACGGCCGCCTGATGGTCGCCATCAACTTCAATATGGATCTGGGAGACGCCTGGGAACACGCCGATACGCCCGAGTACCCGGAGCCTATGACGGCATTAGCGTACCGCTTCGCCGTCAATTACGTGATTTACGCCATCACCCACTGACGGCCGCTCGCCGACTGTGAAGGGCGCATAGTGATGTGCCGGTGGTTGCCGCGTTCAGTGCAGGCGCGAGTGCTACTCCGTAGCGAGCCAGGCCACGATTACCGCCGTCAGCTCCTCGCCGCGTCGACTGGACCTGAAGATGTGCTGGGCGTGCGCGCTACCGTCGAGCACCGTTAGTTCCTTCGGCTCGCCCGCTCGTTCGAACTGATCTTCGACGGCACTCCGCAACGAATCCCCCCGAGACACGATGAATAGCTTGTCGCCCTGCAGTCGTTCCGGGGTCGCGATCGGTACGCCGGCCAGAAGGATCAGCTTGTCGATCTGATCCGGCTCGGCGACGACCGCCGCCTGCGCCGTCGCACCGCCGCCCATGCTGGCGCCGATCACGGAGACCCTCCCGGCGCCCTCGTCGTGGAGATAGCGAATTCCTGCGAGGACGTCTTCGTGCAGCGCGTTGCGCGCGCTACCGGCCGTCGACTTGCCATAGCCCCGAAAGTCGATCGCGAGCACCTGATGCCCTTCTGCCGAGAGATCCTGAGCGAGACCGTCCCAGCTCTCCTTGTCGAACACTGCGCCGTGAGCGAGCAATACCGCGTGCGGCCCCTCTCCGTACAGGTTGCCGTACACCGTTCCGCCATCAGCTGTCGGGAAGGAGATCTCCGCGAAGCCCTGAGCGCTTACGTTGAGTCCTGCTGCGCCCAACCAGATAGCCATAAGCCACTCCGCCGTTCGGTTCGTTAAAGCCGTAGATTTCATCGCCTACACATCGGAAGCCGGGATCGCTGTGAGCCTAGCGACTCCGAGAGTCAGATACCAGCAGGCTGTTGGGCTGATAAATCGGGTGCCGTCTAATCGGCTGGGTCTGCCGAGCCGCCGATCGGCGCCGGTGAACTCGCATAGAAGACGCGCCATGCCAGCAGGATCGCCAAGACCGAGCACAGCAGCCCACTGAATAACGTCGATGTCCCGATACCGATGCGCTCCGCAATCGCCCCGATCATCACGCTGCCGAGGGCCGGAGCGGAGAAGGCCACCGCAGCCCAGAGACTCAATACGCGGCCACGCATCTCTTCCGCCACTCGCGTCTGTATCAGCATTTGGGAGCCGATGCCGACCAGCGTCAGAACGAAGCCCAGCGCCGCGACGAGCGCGATGCCTGCGGCGTAGTTCTGAGTCATACCCAGTCCAGTCATCAACAGGCCGGTTACCACGGTGGCGACGACCGTCGACCGGAGCAGGCGCGCACCCGCGCCGAGGCGAGTCAGATAGAACCCGGCGAGCACCGCTCCGGCTCCCGAGACCGAAGTCAGTGTCGCCAGTGTGCCGCTGCCGCCGCCGAAGACAGCGCCCGCGTACGCCGGCAGCATCACGATGACGCCGCGGCCGAACAGCGCCGACAGTGCCACGATCAGTAACTGCTGACGTATCACCGCATGTTGAATCGTGTAGACGATGCCTTCCCGGAACTCCGCGAAAAAATGGCTCTTCGGCCCGCCGGAACGTTTCGTGCGGAGTTCTATCAGCAGCAGGGCCGCAATCATCGCCAGATAGGAGATCGCGTTAAGCGCGAAGGCCGACGCTAGCCCCATCGTCGCGATCGCGACCCCTGCCAGCGCCGGGCCCATGAATCTCGAGACATTGAACACAATCGATTGAGCGGCCACGGCTTCGGAAAGCAGTTCCCGGGGGACCATGCTCGGAATCAACGACATTCGCACCGGCTGAAACGCGCTGCTCACGATGCCGACGAACGCCGTGATCACCCACAGGATATAGATGTCTATCTGGTCCAGAACGGTCAGCGTAAACAGCAGCGTGGACAGCGCGATGCTCAGGGAGTTCGCGATGTACGCCACCGTCTTGCGGTCGAGGCGATCCGCCCAGACGCCGAAGAATGGCCCGAACAATATCATCGGCAGGAACTCCGCTAACGCGATGAGCCCCAGCCACACTTCGGAGCCGGTCAGCTCCCACGCGAGCCAGCCGACGGCCACGCGTTGGATCCAGAGCCCATGCAGCGAGAACGTGCTGCCGATCAGGTAGATCGAAAAATTCCGGCTCGCGAGGACTCGAGAGAGCATTCGTTATTCTTCTAATTCCGACAGATGGTTAGGCGGATTCGTCCAACCGCTCGCGTATCTCCGCGAGCCGCTCCGCTGTCCCGACATCCTGCCATATGCCGGTGTGGCAAAATCCTTCGAGCGCGCCACGGTGAATCGCGGCGTCGAGTATCGGGCGAAGCGGTCGACGTCCCGACTCGAAGTCGTCGAACAGCGCCGGCGCGAACATCGCCACGCCGCCATAAGTCAGCAATGGCGGTGTCACCGTGACTGCGCCGGCCGATGTCAGGCCGAAGTCACCGCGCGCATGATGCGGAGGATTGGGTACCAGCATCACGAAGCCGTCGCGCCGCCGACGACGCAGCGTCGCGAAATCGAAGTCGGTGAAGACGTCCGCGTTGACGACGATAAAGGGGTCCGGCTGTAGTAACGGTAGCGCATTGATGATGCCACCGCCCGTCTCCAGGGCCGGTGCTTCCTCTTCGCAGTAGCTGAGTTGTTGACCCCACGGCGAGACGTCTCCGAGGGCGGCCCGAATCTGCGCGCCAAGATAGCAGAGATTGATGACGATATCCGTCACATCTGCCTCGTGCAGGCGCCGTAGATGCCTCTCGATCAGACTCTCGCCCGCGACTTCCAGTAACGGTTTAGGCCGCTCCGCCGTGAGCTCGCCGAGACGTTCGCCGCGACCGGCGGCCAGAATCATCGCCTTCATCGCGGTCGACTAGGGCTCGAACGCGTCGGCAACTGCGTACTCGGCTGTAGCTCATCGAACACTTCCGGTCCCCTGCCCAATTCGTTGAAGCATCAAAAGAACTGTGCCATTGTAATCGTTTGCCCTACCCGAGCCTTGTGGTCCCCAAGAAAAGTTTAGCGTTCCTCGCCTGGGTTACGATCTCTGTACCGACCGCGGTTTGGGGACAGGATCTGGTGTGCGGGCCGGTCGAGGCCAGCCCGCCGGAAGAGCCCTCCCAGAACGATTCCACAGAGGAGTCCGAGGAACAGACTCGGGTGGAGATCAGTGCTGGACAGGTCGACCTGTCCAGCGAGGAAGGCGTGGAGTTCTTCGACCAGGTCGAATTTCGTTACGGCGATCGCACGATCTCAGCTGAGAGTGCAACCTATGATCGTGCGGAGCAGAGGATCGAGGCGCGCGGCGCGGTCCGGTATAGCGATCCCGATGTCACGGTGTACGGCGAGGAAGCCGAGGTGGATACCGAAAATGAAGAGATACGATTCACCGGTGCCGGTTTCGATATCCCGCAACGGCCGGCGCGTGGCTCCGCCGAGACGATCAGGATCAGCAGCGACCGAACGATTTCGCTGTCGTCGGTGAATTTTACGACCTGCCCCGCGGATCAGACCGACTGGGAGCTGATGGCGGCGGACATCAATTTGGACGTGGACGAAGGCTTCGGCACCGCCCGCGGGGTCAAGCTCGAATTCAAGGGCCTGCCGATACTGTACGCGCCGTACATCACGTTCCCAATCGATGACCGCCGCAAGAGTGGCCTGCTCACTCCGGAATTCTCAGAACGGGATAGAACCGGCATCGACATCTCGGCACCGTTCTACCTGAATCTCGCACCGAACTATGACATGACGTTGGAGCCGCGCTACATGAGTAAGCGTGGAGTACAGCTAAACACGGAGTTCCGCTATCTTCTTCCACGCGGCGACGGACGGCTGAATCTCGAGTATCTGCCTGACGACTCCGACACGAACGACAGGCGCAGTTATCTGACGTACGACCACGAGACGATGCTCGACCGGGGCTGGCGTGTCGTCGTCAGCCTTGCCGAGGTCTCCGACGATGCCTACTTCGAGGACCTGGGTGATAGCCAGACGGTCGCGAGCCAGACTCACCTCAATCGGTACCTGGACATCGGCTATCGAGCCCCGACGTGGTCTCTACTCGCACGCTTCCAGGGCTACCAGACGATAGATCCTCTGATCGCTGACGTTGACCGGCCCTATGACCGTGTCCCGCAAATCTTGTTTAACGGTCGATGGTCGGGAGACGTCTTTAGCTTCGAGTCGACCAATGAACTGGTGCAATTCGATCGTAATGTCGGCTCGACCGGCTGGCGCCTGGACTCGACTGAAGAGCTCAGCATGTCTCTCGCGCGGCCCGGTATGTTCCTGACCCCGGCTGTCGCTCTGCGACAGACCAAGTATTGGTTAGACGCCCCGACGCCGGGAGGACAGGACAC
This sequence comes from Gammaproteobacteria bacterium, assembly GCA_036444815.1. GTDB lineage: Bacteria > Pseudomonadota > Gammaproteobacteria > Steroidobacterales > Rariloculaceae > SMWC01. The sequence continues at coordinate 4,627 of JAZFPW010000095.1, read as the reverse complement.
TTTCTCGCGAGCGTTGCCGGTCGTCAGCGTCGATGCGGGGCTGATCTTCGAGCGCGAGCCGGAGAACATGAAGTGGATTCAAACGATCGAGCCGCGAGTGCTTTACGTTCACGTGCCGTTCGAGGATCAAGCCGACATCCCGGTCTTCGACACGATCGAACCGGATTTCAATCTCGTGCAGTTGTTTCGCAAATACCAATACGTCGGCGCGGATCGAATTGCCGATGCCGAGCAGCTGAGCGTGGGCATCACGGCCCGACTGATCGACAGTCACACCGGTCAAGAGAAGGTGACGGCGACGCTGGGACAGACGCGCTATCTGACCACGCAGCGTGTCAGTTTGCCGGGCAGTGCGCCGGGTGGGTCGAACGACTCGGATTATATTGCCGAAGTCTCCATTAACCTGTCTGACTCCTGGAGCCTGGATGTCGACTATCAGTGGGACAGCGAGACGAACGACACCGCCCGGACCGAGACCAGCGTCCAATTCTCACCGCAGGAGGATCGATACGCAGCCTTCTCCTATCGTTTTCGTGAAGGTCTGTTGGAGCAGAGCGACGTCTCGCTGGTCTGGCCGGTCGGGCGGGGCTGGCGAATCATCGGGCACTACAGCTACTCGTTCCTCGAGGAGGAGGCCCTCGACCGTTTCCTCGGTTGGGAGTACGAGGCCTGCTGCTGGCGGCTGCGCCTGATCGGCAGGCGTTATATCAGCCGCCGCACCGGAGAATCGGACAGCTCCATCTCGGTGCAGCTCCAGCTCAGAGGATTCTCGGATGACGGCAGCTCTCCGGAGGAGCTCCTGGATCGTGGTATTCTTGGCTATCAGAGACTCGGCAATTCCCAATAACCAATTGAAAAATATACTTTATTCCGCCGCGTTGTTGGCGCTCCTGAGCCTCTCGGCGAACCGCAGCGGGGCCCAGACACGCGAGTTGGGCGGGACCGGCGAACTCCTGGATGGCGTCGCGGCCGTCGTCGACGACGGCGTCGTGCTGAAGAGCGAACTCGAGCTGCGCGTGGCCCTGGTCATGGACAACATGCGCCTGGCCCAACTCGACATGCCGCCCGAGCAGCGGCGACCACTGCCGCCGCTGTCTGTGCTCGAAGAGCAGGTGCTAGAGCAACTGATCCTCCAGCAGATACAACTGCAGCGTGCCGCACGATTCGGCATTGTCGTCAACGATGAGATGGTGAACCAGGCGCTGACCTCGGTGGCGCAGGATATCGGCTTGACGCTCGAAGATCTGCCCGGCGCGCTGGCAGCGGAGAACATCGACTACGCGATGTACCGCCAGGACACTCGCGAACAGATGGCTTTGGACCAGCTCCAACAACGCGACGTCTACGCCAGCATCGTCGTATCCCCGCGCGAGCTCGAATTCTGCCTCGATCGCAGCTCCACGAGCCTCGCCGAGGACGTCGACTACGACATCTCGCATATCCTGATCGGCTTGCCTTCGAATGCGACGCAGGCTGCGGTTGACGACGCCACGGCACGGGTCGCGGAGCTCTACGACCGACTCGATGCTGGCGAGGAGTTCTCTCAGCTAGCGATTACCGTGTCTGATGGTCAGACGGCGTTAGACGGCGGCTCGCTGGGTTGGCGTAAAGGCTACCAACTACCGACGCTGTTCACCGACGTCGTTATCGCGATGGAGCCGGGAGAGGTCTCGGCGCCGATCCAGAGTGGTAGCGGCTTCCATATCGTGCGGCTGAACGAGACGCGGGGCGCCCAGGTCGTCATCGTCGATCAACTCAGAGTGCGGCATGTTCTCCTGCGTCCGAACGAAATCATGGACGACGCCGCAGTGCAGCAGAGACTCATCGGTATACGGGAACAGATTCTGGCCGGCGACGACTTCGGACCGATCGCTCGGTCCTTGTCGGAGGATCCGGGCTCCGCTGCAGAGGATGGTGATCTCGGTTGGGTCGAGGCCGGTGTCTTCGTGCCCGAGTTCGAACAGAAGCTTAACTCGCTAGAACTCAATGAACTCAGTGAGCCGTTTCAAACTCGGTTCGGCTGGCATCTCGTCGAAGTCACCGACACCCGCAGTTACGACACGACGGAAGAGATCAAGGAACAGAGATGCGCCGATCAAATCCGTGAGAGCAAGGTGGAAGAGGAACGAGAACTCTGGTTGCGGCGCCTCAGGGATGAGGCTTTCGTAGATTATAGACTCTAAGGAGCGTTCGGCCGGCGTGCGAGTCTAGGCCTTGACCTCACAACTCCCGATCGTATTCCTCAGTTCCGGCGAACCGGCCGGAATCGGGCCCGACATCTGCGCGATGCTGGCGGCAGAAGACTTGCCGGCGCGGTTGCTGACACTCGCCGATGCGGACGTGCTCGCCAAGCGCATCGCCGACCTCGACCTGGACGTCGCCGTGCGTAAGGTCGCCGGCCCGGACGAAGTCGAACCCCAGGCCGCAGGGCTGATGCAGGTACTCGATATTGCTGCGCCGGCAACGGTTCGACCCGGTCACCTGGATCCGGCGAACTCGGATTACGTTCTCCAACTGTTGCGACAGGGCGTCGCGCTGTGTACCGACGAACGCAACGCGGCCCTGGTCACGGCACCGGTGCACAAGAGCGTCATCAACGCCGCCGGGATTCCGTTCACCGGCCACACGGAATTCTTGGCGAAGGCTACCGCGGCCCCGACGCCCGTCATGATGCTCGCCTCCGGAAACCTTCGCGTGGCTCTAGCGACCACGCATCTGCCGCTCGCCCGGGTAGCGAAAGAAATCAGCCGCGAGCGAATCGAGCGGGTACTGATCGTGCTCGACAGGGAGCTTCGAGAGCGGTTTCGGCTCGGCGCCCCGCGCATCGCAGTACTCGGCCTCAATCCCCACGCCGGAGAGAGTGGTGTGCTGGGGGCCGAAGAGCAGGAGATCATCGCGCCCGTCATGCAAAGCCTCGCGGAGCGCGGCCTGACGCTGCTCGGCCCGGTGCCGGCAGACACGGCGTTTACACCGGCTGCGCTCGAGCGATGCGACGCCGTGCTGGCGATGTATCACGATCAGGGGCTGCCGGTCATAAAAGCCCTCGCCTTCGGTGAGGTAGTCAATATCACGCTCGGGCTGCCGATCATCCGCACGTCGGTCGATCACGGTACGGCACTCGACCTGGCGGGTACGGGCCGAGCGAACCCCGGCAGCCTGCGCGAAGCGATCCGCGTGGCCTGCGAGTTGGCTTCCGAGCGGGGGCCTTGATGCCGCTGCGAGCCCGCAAGAGACTCGGGCAACATTTCCTGCATGACCCCGCGGTCATCGACAGGGTGGTCGCCGCGATAGCCCCCCGGCAAGCGGACTGCATGGTCGAGATCGGCGGCGGGCAGGGCGCATTGACATTTCCGCTGTTGCAGAAGCTTCGCGCGTTACACGTGATCGAAATCGATGCTCGGATGGCGGATCATCTTTCCCGGGCGGCGCCCGCCGCCGGGAAGCTGATACTGCACCGCGATGACGCGCTGAAGTTCGACTTTTCTTCGCTGGCACCGACACCGGCATCGTTGCGAGTCGTCGGTAACCTGCCGTACAACATCTCGACGCCGCTGCTGTTTCATCTGCTGACACACCGGGCGGCGATCGAAGATATGCACCTGATGCTCCAGAAAGAGGTCGCGCAGAGAATTACGGCTGCGCCCGGCGGCAAGGACTACGGTCGCCTGACCGTCATGCTCGCGTTGTGGGCGCAAACGGAGACTTGCTTCGAGATCGGCCCGGGCGCTTTCTCGCCCGCGCCGCGGGTACGCTCCAGAATCGTCCGGGTGCGCCCACAGGTCGAACCACGTTTCCCGGTCGCCGATGTCGATCGATTCGGCGAAGTCGTGGCCCTGACATTTTCCATGCGACGGAAGACGCTGGCGCGATCGCTGAAGGGATGGTTGAGCAGAGAACAGATCGCCTCGACAGGGATCGATCCTGGCGCCCGGCCCGAGACGTTGCACCCGGAGGAATTCGCCAAGTTGGCGAACCTGGCGGTAGGTTCCGATTCTGATCCGGATTAGAATCGCGAGGGTCTTCCTCTCCACCGCGAGCGCTCGTGACACTCTACGCGATCGGCGACATTCAGGGCTGCGGCCAGGCGTTTACCGAGCTGTTGAGTGCGATCTCATTCAAGCGCGAACGCGATCATTTGTGGCTGGTCGGAGATCTCGTTAATCGCGGCCCCGACTCTCTCGATGTGTTGCGGGAGGTAATTAACCTCGGCGACAGCGCCACGACGGTACTCGGAAATCACGACCTGCATCTGCTCGCGACTGCAGTCGGTGTACGCCACTCAGGCGAGCGTGACACGTTCCAGGCGGTTCTCGCAGCACCCGATGCCGCAGACATTCTGGATTGGTTGAGATGTCGGCCGCTGCTCTACCATGACACGAGGCGAGAGCGACTCCTGGTCCACGCGGGCTTGCCGCCGACGTGGTCGGTCAGCGATGCCGTGTCACGCGCCGGCGAAATCTCCGCGCACCTGCAAGGACCGAATTGGGTCAACGCACTTAAAGACATGTATGGCGACGAGCCGCGCGCCTGGTCCGCCGATCTCCAGGGTGCGGATCGACTGCGTTACATTATTAACGCGTTGACCCGCATGCGGTTCTGCGACGAACAAGGAAACCTGGACTTCGAG
>JAZFPW010000094.1:0-2013 GCA_036444815.1 Gammaproteobacteria bacterium | reverse complement strand
TATCAACTGCCGTAACGGGATGCCGGCGATCATGGATCAGGGCTACCCGCTGGAATTTGTGCGGGACGGCGACGACGTTCTGCTGTACCTGGAGGAGCTCGATACGATTCGCCGGATACACATGGGCGCTGCCGTTGATGCCGGCAGTGCGGCGTCGAGCCCGTTCGGCTATTCGGTCGGGCGTTGGGACGGCGACACGCTCGAGGTCACGACGACGGACATCGACTGGCCGTGGTTCGATCAATCCGGAATTCGGCAGACCGATGCGCTACACCTCGTCGAGCGCTTTACGCCGAGCGCCGACGGCCGGACCTTAGGCTACCGACTCACGGCGACGGATCCGGCGATCTTTACCGAGCCGGTCGAGCTGGGGAGGACCTGGATCTGGGTGCCCGGCGAGGTCATCAGGCCGTATAACTGCGCATGGGATAGGGACGATCTGTAGATCGCCGATGGCATCAGTCGGTAGACGCTCGTGGTCGTGTACTGCGGTAGCTGCACTGGCCGTTGTCGTTATCGTGCCGGCCTCGGCCCATCACAGCGAAGCGGGCTTCGATACCGATGCCGTCGTGGCTTTTCAGGGCACGGTCAGACGTTATAGCTGGCGAAATCCTCATGTCTACATCGACGTGGAGGGCACCAATGCCGCCGGCGAAGTCGTGGCATGGGAAGTCGAAACGGGCGCGACGCCGATCATGATACGTAGCGGCTGGACGCCCGACTCGCTACAGCCTGGGGACGCGATTGCGGTCAGGGGCCATCCGGAGCGAGGGACGGGCCGCAACTATGTCCTGTTGCTGTCGCTCGAGAAAGAAGACGGGACGACTCTGTTGCAACGCTCCGGCGATCCGCGCTCGAGCGCCACGACGACGGGCCTGGCGGGCCTCTGGAAGGGGCGCGGCGCAACAGTCGGTCCGTTCTATGAATTTCTGAGCGAAGTCCCGTTGACGGCGAAGGGCGTTGCCGCGAAGGCACAATACAATTTCTACACCGACAGCCCGGCTGCGATCTGCGTCGGGCCGACGTCGCCCGCTATCGTTGCGGTCGGGTTGTTCGTCAACGAGATCCAACTCGGCGAGCAGACGATTTCGATACGAAGCGAGTTTTTCGACTCGGATCGAATCATCTATATGGACGGTCGGGGGCATCCCGAGAATGGTGAGCGGACCCGCCAGGGTCACTCGATCGGCCGGTGGGAGGATGGCGTCCTGGTCGTCGACACGACGCAATTTGCGGATCTTCGCTCCGGTAACGGCACGGGCGTCCCGTCCGGTTCGCAGAAGCATGTCGTCGAGCGATACACGCTCAGCGATGACGGGACGCACGTCGTCATCGATATCTTTCTCGAGGACCCGGAGTATCTGGCGGAGCCGTTCGTCGGCGTGGTCGAATGGAACTACGTGCCCGAGTTGGAGATGTATCGGTACGACTGTGATGCCGAAACATCCAGACGCTTCCGGCTCGATTAAGTTTTATTGAAACACCCGTCCAGGCTGTCGTAGCCTATACTGCGGGTGAACCGCTAAGCGAGGAATGAGGCATGTTGAAAAAGAACCTCTCCGCCGTCACGCTGCTGCTCGTCATCGCGATCAGTCCTAGTGTCAGTCTCGCGGATGCGCGTCTGCTGCGCACGTCTTACGCATTGGACGACGCGCGAGGCTATTGCATCGACATCGCCGGTTTCGGCGAGAACATCCGGCTCGAAGATAGGCTGCAGGTCCACACCTGTAAGTATGGGACCGCGCTAGGGGACCAGCTCTTCGAGCTCGTCGTCGGGAAGAGCCAACTTCAGGTGCCCGAGTACGGCGTCTGTCTCGCGGCGGCTGCGCTCGAACCCGGCGCGGAGCTCTTCGTACGATCGTGCACGGATTCGCCGCGGCAACGCTGGAGTCTCGCCTGGGGCCAGCTCACTCCGGAGTCGCGACCCGACCTCTGCGTCTCGCTCGCCGGGGAGACCGGCGAGATCGCGGGCACCCCCGCGCTGATTACGCCGGTGTACCGGCATCAAGGACT
>JAZFPW010000093.1:0-4712 GCA_036444815.1 Gammaproteobacteria bacterium | reverse complement strand
GCAACACCACTTCGGGCCCTTGCGCGACAGCATCGCCGACACCGCGAAAGATATCGCGGCGCCACGCCGGCATTCGCCTCTTCGCCGTGAAACCGAGAAGCCTTTCGCGCAGGCGCGGCAGCAGGCGGCCCCGGTTGGTCGCGTTGGCGAGCGGCGAGAGTCGCGCGGCCCAACGAGCGTAACGCGGCAGGTAGGCGATCAGGCGATCCCGCCAGGTGAGTCCCCAGCGCTCCCGGTAATGGTTAAGGAATTCGATCTTCATGCGATACAGGTCGACGCCGGTCGGACACTCGCGCTTGCATGCCTTACAACCCACGCAGAGATCCATCGTCTCGTACATCTCTTTCGACGTCAGCGCGTCCGGCTCCAGTTGACCCGTCAGCGCCAGGCGCAGCGCATTGGCCCGGCCACGCGTCACGTGCTTCTCGTCCCGCGTCACTCGATAGGATGGGCACATCACCCCGGCATCGGTTTTTCGACAGGCGCCGTTGTTGTTACACATCTCGGTCGCACGATGGAAGCCGCCCCAGGCCGACCAATCCAGTGCGTCGTCGCGCTGTTGCGGCTGGTATCGCTCCGGGAATCGCAACAGCGAACGCTGATCCATGCGCGGCGGGTCGACGATCTTGCCGGGATTGAATAGCCCGTCGGGGTCGAAGCTTTGTTTTACTTCCCTGAAGGCCGCGACGATCTGCGACCCGAGTATCGGCTCGAGGAACTCCGAGCGCACCAGCCCGTCACCATGCTCGCCGGAATGGGAGCCCTTGTACTCACGCACCAACGCATGTGCCTCGTCCGAGATCGAGCGTAGCTTGGCCACGTCGCTATCTTGTTTCAGGTTCAGTATCGGGCGCACGTGCAGGCAACCGACGCCCGCGTGGGCATACCAGGTCCCCGTCGTGCCATGCCGCTCGAAGACTTCGGTCAGCCGGTAGGTGTACTCGCCGAGTTTGTCCAGCGGCACCGCACAGTCCTCGACGAACGAGATCGGCTTGCCGTCGCCCTTCATCGACATGACGATATTTAACGCAGCTTTTCGCAGCGACCAGATAGACGCCTGTAGCGCGCCGTCGACTGCCCGCAGCACGCCGTCCGGCAAGCCCAGATCTCCCATAACCTCTTCGAGTCGATCGAGCCGCCGCAGTTGCTCGTCACGGTCGTCGCCGGCGAACTCTACGAGCAGCACAGCCGCTGGGTGCCCGTTGATGAAACTGCTCATCGACGAACTGAACGCCGGAATGTCGGCCGCGAGATCCAAGACGGTGCGATCGAGCAACTCCGTCGCGGCGGGATCGAGCGCGACGATGTGTTGCGCCGACTCCATCGCCGCGGAAAAAGTCGGGAAGTGGCACACGCCCAGGACCTTATGCGCGGGGATGGGTTGCAGCGCGAGATCGATCTGTTGGAACCACGCGAGCGTCCCCTCCGAGCCGACCAGCAGATCGGCGAGATTGACGTTCTCGTGTCCCAATCGATCTATGTTATAGCCGGCGACGTTGCGAGCGACTTGCGGGTAGCGCAGCGCAATCTCATCTGCGTTGCGCTCGTAGAGTCTCTGCATCCGGTCGGCGAGGCCGGTCAGCCGACCGTTCTCAACATCTCGCCCGCTGAGTTCCTCTGCCGGCCGGCTGACGCTCGCGTGGAGGTGGAGCTGCTCACCGTCTCCAAGGATCGCCTGGATCCCGCGAACGTTGTCGACCATGTGGCCGTAGTGGAGCGATCGCGCGCCGACGCTGTTATTGCCTGCCATGCCACCGAGGGTCGCCCTGCTGGACGTCGAGACATCGACGGGGAAGAACAACCCGTGCGGCGCGAGAAAATCGTTCAGCGTATCGAGGACGATGCCCGGCTCTACCGAAACCGTCCGGGCTCCGGGTTCGAACACACTGACGGCCGTCAGGTACTTACTCGCATCGATAACGAGCGCCTCACCGACCGTCTGCCCGGCCTGAGACGTACCGGCGCCTCGTGGCAGCAGCGGCACGCCATGCTCGGCCGCGATCTGGATGGCGCAGAGGACGTCCTGCTTGTGGCGCGGCACGACCACCCCGATAGGCTCGATCTGATACATCGAGGCGTCCGTGCTGTAGCGGCCACGGCTGAACGCGTCGAAGAGGATCTCGCCCTCCACCTCTCGGCGCAGTTGCGCTGCGAGTGGTGAGTCACCTCCATTAATTGATTCACGGCGCATCGGCGTAGTTAGATTTTCACTGGTGGTTGGGTTCGGGGCGGTCTACCCGTAGTATTCTACCCGTCCGATAATCGAGCACCTACTACCGATGAATGATAATAACGGTTTCGGCTCTTCGCGAAGCGGTCGACATTTCTTACAAGTACCCGGACCGACCAATGTTCCCGATCGAGTCCTCGCTGCGATGGCCCAGCCGACGATCGACCATCGCGGCCCGGCGTTCGCGGAGCTGGCACTGGAACTCATTCCCGGGTTGCGCCGCGTGTTCAATACCAGCGGGCCGGTCATTATCTACCCGGGATCGGCCACCGGCGGGTGGGAGGCGGCGTTCACAAATACACTCTCCTCGGGCGACAAGATCCTGATGTTCGACAGCGGTGTCTTCGCCCTCAACTGGAAAATTGCCGCGGAGCGTTTCGGGCTCGACATCGATTTCGCGTCCTGCGACTGGCGACGCGGCGTTGAGCCCGAGACCGTAGAAGAAAAACTGAAGGCGGATGCCGCTCACGAGATCAAAGCGGTGATGGTGGTCCACAACGAGACCTCGTCCGGAATCACGAACTCGATCGCCGCCGTCCGTGAGGCGATGAACGGCGTGAGTCACCCGGCATTATTGATGGTCGATGCGGTGTCTTCCGCCGGCTCCATCGAATACCGGCAAGACGACTGGGGCGTCGACGTCACGATCGCAGGCTCTCAGAAAGGCCTGATGCTACCGCCCGGACTGTCCTTCAACGTCGTCAGCGAGAAAGCCATCGCGGCGAGCGCATCGTCACAGATGCCGAAGTCCTACTGGAGCTGGGACGACGTCTTGCCATCGAACGAAACGGGGCTGTTTCCGTACACCCCGGCTACGAATCTGCTACTCGGGCTACGTGAGGCGTTGTCGATGATGGAGGCCGAAGGCTGGTCCAGTATTTATGCGCGCCACGCTCGACTCGCCGAGGCGACGCGACGGGCCGTGGCGACCTGGGGGCTCGAGAATTACTGTGCGATACCGGAGAAGAGCAGCAATACCGTCACGACGGTACTCGTGCCGGAGGACACCAGCGCCGATCAGCTGCGTGCAGTCATCCTGGAGCGCTATGACATGTCGCTCGGGGCCGGCCTGGGTATTCTGGCGGACAAGGTCTTCCGGATTGGACACCTCGGCAGCTTTAATGAGCTGATGATGACCGGGACGCTAGCCGGCATCGAGATGGGTCTTCACGCGGCCGGAATTCCACACTCCACCGGTGGGGTGACGGCGGCGTTAGAGTACCTGAAGACTTAACGGGGCAGCCGGGATGAAGCGCCGCAACAGGTCGTCTCTGCTTCTATTGATCGCGTTAACGGCTGTGGCGGGCTGCGCCGAGAATTCGGCGGGGCCGCTGGAACTCAAATTCGGGCATGTCGGCGCGCCCGGATCTCTGTTCGCGGCCTCGGCCGAAGAGTTCGCACGACGCGCGAACGAACGGCTCGGCGACCGCGCCACCGTGGTCGTCTTCGGCGCGAGCCAACTCGGGGGCGACGAGGTGCTGCTACAGAAGCTCAAACTGGGCACGGTCGATTTCGCGCTGCCGTCGACCATCATGTCGTCGACATTCGCGGCGTTCGGATTATTCGAGATGCCTTATCTCGTCGAAGATCGCGAACATATGCGACGGATCGAAGAAGAGATCGTCTGGCCGACACTGCGGCCGTATGTGACCGAGAAAGGCTATGACATCATCGCCGTTTGGGAGAATGGTTTTCGCCACGTCACGAACAGCATTCGCCCGATCTACACGCCGGATGACTTGGACGGCGTGAAACTAAGAACGCCGAGGGGCCTCTGGCGCGTGAAGATGTTTCAGACGTTCGGGGCTAATCCGAGTCCGATGCCGTTATCGGAGGTGTTCGTCGCGCTGCAGACGGGGGTCATGGACGGCCAGGAGAATCCTCTCGCGCAAATCGTGAGCTCCAAGTTTCATGAGGTGCAGCCGTATCTGTCGCTGACGCGTCACGTTTATTCGCCGGCCTATGTCACGGTAAGCGCTAGCCACTGGGGCGGACTACCTGAGGACATCCGGCAGATTCTCCTAGAAACCGCGCGCGAGACTCAAGCGTATGTCTACGACACGGCAGAACGGATGGAAACTGAGTTCCTTCAGGAACTGCTGGATGCCGACGTCGCTGTCAATGAGCCTGATTTCGACAGTTTCGTCGTAGCGAGCCAGGCCGTCTATCAGGAGTTCGGCAACTCCGTCGTTGGAGGACAGGAGCTGTTAGATCACGCATTCAGCCTGGCCAGTGACTGAGCATAACGGAGCTCACGACGTTCACTCGACGGGCGATGCGCGAGCCGCTCCGTGACGAATCCCTCGACCGACAGATTCCGTAACCGGGCAGAGCAGTCGCTCGAAATCATCATGTTGATCTTGATGACCGCGCTTGCCGTCATCGTGATCGTGGGCGTCGGCTTCCGTAAGGCCGGGGCCGCGCTGGTCTGGTACGACGAGGTCGCCTCTATTCTGCTGGTCTGGCTGACCTACTATGGCGC